>CAYFYW010000257.1:0-2143 GCA_964347425.1 uncultured Nitrospirales bacterium | reverse complement strand
CATTATCGATAAATTCATTCCATTCCACCCTGCTATCTGTTTTCCTGATTTCCTCCTCCTCAAACCACAGTTCCTCAAGCCAGTTTACTAACTCATCGATATCAATCTCCTCCTGTGGTGATTCAGAAGAAGTCGTTTCCTGTGTCAAAAGCATTTCGCCGACCGCGCCCATCATCTGAGAATCCACCTGATGGATAACAATACCTTCCAGCTTGGGATAAACCTCTTCATAATCCGTGTTAAATGAAACACCGTTTATTAACTCGAGTGTAACGTCACCCTGGCCTTTACAAGTGAACACAAAACTGGCTAAATGCCCGTCTGCAATGGCATTGCCTGTGGTTAAACCAGATAATCGAATACCTTCCTCCTGCCACACTCCAGGACCCCAATAGTCCCAAGAAGGGTCTCTATTAGGCTCTGCAAGTATCTGCGCGGTCCCATCCGGATACTCTGTATTGTCAATTAAACCAAGATTCGGATCAGAAATGTTAACCTCAATATCAAAAGCCTGCACATCATTATCATTGGAGGATGCAATGTCCACATACAGCGTAATACTGTCATTGATATCAACCGTAATCTCGCTCAGGCCATTGATATCTACAATACTGTAGATAATATTCGGATCCTCCGGATAGTTCGGATCTCCTGGGCTACAGGGTTCGTCAGGCTCATTGCTCGAAGTCGGCCACAGCCAATACTCGACAAAAAGACCTAAATCGCTATGGTCAACATCACCATCTCGGTCTATATCCGCACCTGAGCACCACTCCGGTTCGTTACAATTATCATCGTTCCATAGTGAGGAAAATATTGCAAAATCACGGAAATCCACGACCTCGTCTGAGTTTAAGTCACGCGTAGGAACATTTGAGAAAGTAATGAGATAATTGGGCTCAGACCAGCTTATAGCGTAATCGTTGTATTTATAGAATCCTACATTACACTCTCCGACTTCGTCAGCATAGTAATCAATAATGAACCAGTTCCCTGGTTCTGTACTATTGGCTTCGGAATAACCGTCAACAGGATAAAATGTGTAAAAATCGAAACCCCAAATAAAGGAATCCTTCCATTCTGTCACTATGGCAAAGTCCCCGGCATCTGCATAGCGGGAGCCTGTCCAATCCCTCGAATCTGGATCTTTATCTCTTCCTGCCAAAGTACCCAGCAGCCTGTCCTGACCCGTAATAAACAAACCACCGCTCCAGTAATCATTGCTGTCTGAGCATACGATAAGTACGAGTTTGTCGCCGACCATAACGTTGCTATTGCAATCAAATGGAGTCACCTCGTCGGCCTCGTATACTTGCAGCGAAATCTGCCCAAGAGCGATTGGAGCTATACCAAGAATGAATGTCAATATTACCAGTTTTTTCACCATAACCTCCTATAGAGACATAAGAAACCTCGTTATTGCCCTGTTCCCAACAAATGACGCCGGCATTGGTATGATTTACCACTTCCTCCGTCTGCGAGAGATACCTCACAGTGTAAATAATACACGGGCTTCCTACGCAAAACTGCGTAATACGCCAAGAAACAGGTGTAAAACTATTTTTCCATTAAGCGTCTGCAATCTATGCCGACACTGACTGGGCAAATGTTGATAAAAAACTTTCATTTCCACCCCATTTTTGAAAAAGTTCTTCAATAATAAAGACGCTAAAACATCAAAAATTCCATCGATTATGCCCCCCTTTGGCGGGTAATAGTATTAACGACAATTCCCCCAGTCCAATGGTGACTTAAAAATAAAATTATACCAAATTCGGTATTTCACTTCAAGGGGACCACATTGATCTCCCGGTTTTTTTAAAATTTTGACACAGTTAATTGACCATTATTCATATATTAATGCATATCACACAGCTTATCGGACAGGTGGGATGCTAATTACTTGAGAGGGCCGATTTTTTTCAAAATTTTTTGGCAAGAAATGTACCCTCTTTCTTAATTTTATAATCGAAATGGGCGTATCAGGTAAATGAATAACGAAAAGCATTTACTTGACAACCGAAAGGCTGAAGAATGGAGCCAATGGGATTCGAACCCACGACCTCTTGCATGCCATGCAAGCGCTCTCCCAACTGAGCTATGGCCCCAGACGATTTACTATTTATTATTTATTATTTTCTAT
>CAYFYW010000256.1:0-3427 GCA_964347425.1 uncultured Nitrospirales bacterium | reverse complement strand
GCCCATCTTTGTAAGACTGGCTGGAGCGATGAATTTTGCAAGCGCAATCTGTGCAATACTCCTTGTCATCCCATTCGTAAAAAAGCCTGATATCACACCGTTCTGGGATATACTGATATTTTTTAATGCGCCCGAGGCGTGGCCATCCTGGGTCTGGAATATTATTGCAGATGGAGAACCAAACTGCGTAACACCGTCCATACCGTTTCCACCCTCTGTAATCGAAGTGCCGAAATCAAAGCTTATGACCTGGGCCTGCGTTGCACCGCCGCTAAAATTAAAGCTGCTTGAGATTGTTGTCTCGGTCTGCAGGGCGCCGTTGCTGTCAAAATCGAGTGTGCCCTGTGCCTGGATTTCGGTCGCTCCGCTCTGTGTGTCTGCGGCATCTACCACCGCAAACCACTCCCATGTATTTCCTGCCGGTGCCTCAACGGATTTTCTGAAATAGACGTTAATGTCATGAGAGTTTCCAAGGGAATCATAAACAGTAATGGACCTTGAGAAATTAGACGTGTTATCAGGGTCCAATGGATCAAATGCAAGGGGTGGTATTGAGTCCGTAGAATTGAGATTCGCAGATATTGACACATTATCTGTATCGTCCGGCGGACTGTTTAATGATGAGACCACGATATCACCGAGCCCCCCTATCGATTGACCACTGTAACCCTGTACACGCAGCTGGTCGGGATTAATTAAATAACCGTCCTTATCAATGTCAAACTGCCCGGCCCTTGTGTAATAAGTGCCGCTCGCATCTTTCACAATAAAAAAACCCTCACCGGCAACAGCCAGGTCAAGAGCGCTTGCTGTGCTCTCAAAAGATCCCTGTGTTAATATCGGATTTACCGAACTTAGATACACACCCCTTCCAATCTGTGATGAGCCCATTGATTGACTCAGGACATCACCGAATGATGCCCTGCTCGCCTTAAAACCAACGGTGTTCATATTGGCAATATTGTCTCCTATTACTGAAATAGACACACCGTTTGCATTCATACCGCTTACTGCCGTAAATAAAGATACAAGCATATTAACTCCTCCCTTCTTCTATTGACTGAATCTCGCTGAGGTTGACCATTATGCCCCCTTCTAACATCAGATATGTGATTCCGTCTTTAAACGTCACAGCCTTAATAGTGCCTGATGTAGAAGTTGAAACATGGACAGGTTCGTCCGAGGCGTCTTGTGCTTTAATCTCGTAGGTATAAGGTCCCTCCGGCATCTGATTCCCAGAGGCATCTTTACCGTCCCATACATAGCTGTGGTCACCGGTCCCCTGGGGCCCGATTTCGTCTGACCGCACAAGATCCCCTGATCCGTCGTAAATTGAAATCTTCACAGAGGTTGCATTACCTGAAAGTTCATAGTTTAACTCGGCGCTGTCGGTAAGATAGATACTGTTCCCTTCTGTTTTTGCCACCTTTCCAATCAGGTTTGTAACCATTGCATTCTGTATGGAGTACTGGAAAGCAAGAAGCTCCCCCAAGGTGCTGTTGACATTAGTCAGCTCCTCCAGCGAGCTGAACTGGGCAAGTTGTGCTGTGAACTCAGTGCTGGCCAGGGGGTTTAACGGGTCCTGGTGGGAAAGCTGAACAGTTAGGAGCTTCAGGAAGTCGTCCTTGCCGAGAGTCTGACCTGTGATAGAGGAACTCACCGGATTTCCGTCATTGCTCAAAGGTGATACATCCATATTTCCTCCTTTTGTATTAATTTGTTTATTAGACAAATATGCTTACAAGCTTTGTGCTGCTGTCCGTATCCGGCGTCTTTCTAAACCCTTTTACCGGTGCATCTACAATGCAGGTATTCCCTCTGTTGTCCTGCTGGTCCCTGAGGTTTACAGAGAACCCGCCGATGCTGACGCCATTTTCCTTAAGAGAGTCAACGATATACTGGATATTATTCTGTATAAATTCTCTGACTACCCTTTCAGTTGTATTTATATGGACATTTAAAATACCTTTTTCCATAGTGAGGTTGATATTGAGTTTTCCAAGATCATTATGCTTGATAGTGACGTCTAGGCTGTTGTTGCTTTTAGCTACGTAGACAATCTTTTCTAACAATTCAGTAAATCCCGTCGGCCTTGTTGTAATTTCTAGAAAGGGGTTATCACCAACTTTATAATTTCCGTATGTCACATTTGAATTATACAGAAGGTTGGAATTTTCAATTTTAGCAAGTCTGGGACTCGACTCTACGGGATTGTCTGCCTGACTTTTAAATGCCTTCTCATTACTGAAATCTTTTATTTCACCCACAAACATTAATTCAGGCCGTTTACCGGGCATATTTCCGAGGCTTAACTCAGATTTCTGACCTTTATCGGGAACATATGTATCAGACAGTTCACCGGGCCTCCCCTGCATCAGGATCTCTCCGGTGCCGGGTTTACCCTGCACTGAGATTTCCCCAGTGGCGGGTTTAACAGCGTCTTTTGCTGTCTCTAATCCATCTGTTATTCTGATAACTCTTCCGGAATGCGGCTCTTCCGTTATATCGATCCGCCAGCCGGGTTTACCCTGCGCTGGGATTTCTCCGGTGGGGGGTTTACCCTGCGCCGGGATTTCTCCGGTGAGGGGCTTATTCCCCGGGGACGCCGTACCCGCCATATTCAGCGTCTCTGTCTGTGCATTGGCTGTGCCGGCAGTTGCCTGTTTATCATTGGTATCTGCCGCAGCAAGATTTCCAAATAAGGCAGGTAATAAGGCATCTGTCAGTAAACCGTTTTCCTCAGAATTAATATCTGCCCCGTCTGATCCTCTATCGGCTGCTGTGGCATTAATACAATTCAGCAGGGAAGTGAATTTCAATAGCCCGGAATGGGTATTGCCGAAAAGGTTTGCAGCAGGTGCGTAATTATGTTGTATGCAGGATTGTTCAACAGCAGAGGTTTCTGGCACAGGTGTCATAAAAATATTCATGACAGATTTTAAAGCAAAAGGGATGCCAGATTAAAATAGTCGATAATCAGTGGTCAACAGTCGACTGGCTGTTGCCCAAATAATAAAGCTCAACAACTGTCATTCTGAACTTGTTTCAGAATCTAATGAAAACAGTAAATTATGAGACCCTGAAGCGATACTGAATCAGGGTCAGCACAGGGTTCAGGGTGACAATACAGCGTTTGGGCAACAGCCCGTCGATAGTCGACAATCCATAGTCGGTAGCCAAGGAGAAAAGATTTCTTGAAAGGGAAAATTTTTCCGCCCATATTTGTAAATATCTGACCACAGATTCACACAGACTTTCACTGATATTTTTTCTATAATAATCAAAAACAAATCTTTTGAATTCTGGCTTCTGAATAAAATTCAACAATAAACCAACTTCATAAAAATCTTTTTAGCCACAGAGTTGACAGAGGTATGTACCATACGGTACATACCCCTGTGGCAAAGTGCAGTTTTTGGGTTTAAAT
>CAYFYW010000255.1:0-3099 GCA_964347425.1 uncultured Nitrospirales bacterium | reverse complement strand
CTCATCAGGCGGGTGACGAAACTGTGTTATTGGTCCGCAATTTAAAGAATATACCTGTTATAAAAGGTAAAAGCAGGTTTCTCGCAGGTGTATATGCCCTGGATGGGCTCGTGCCTCATGCTGTTGATGTTTTTATTTTGGACGACGGATTTCAGCATCGGGGACTTTACAGGGATACGGATATTCTCCTTATTGATGCATCAAACCCCTTTGGCAATGAAAAGCTCTTTCCAGAAGGCATACTGAGAGAACCGTTGGCCTCAATTAAACGCGCAGACATCATAGTAATGACGAAGACTGATACAGTGAATAAGGAATCAATTTCACTGACTCTGAGGAAAATTAAACAGTATAATCCTGAGGCCCCGGTATACACGGCACAGCATAAACCGGTATCTCTCATCAATGTATCAGGAGAATTAAGAAACCCTGACTGGCTCAACAACAGGAGTCTGTATGCATTCGCAGGTATTGCCAATGAATTATATTTTAAAGTGCTTTTGCAGTCGCATGGAGCAAATATAGTAAAATTCAGGGGATTCAGAGACCACTGTGTTTACAGACAGCGCGATATATCTGATATAAAAAAAGAAGCGGGGGTATTAGAAATTATTACCACTGAAAAAGACCTTGTGAAGCTTGCAGAGCTGGAAGTGCCGGAAAGCTTCTACGCACTTAAGATTGAATTTTCCATTGATAAAAATTTTTATGACCATATATTTGGCATCGAAGATGCCTGATTTCACAGATTAGAAACTAGGATTACACAGATATGATGGGTATCATGTCCGGAGGGAAAAATGATAAAGAGTATCAACATTAAAACTAAGGCGAGAACGGAATTCGTGGATATTACCTCTGAGATTCAAAATCTGGTAGATAAGGCCAAAATAAAAAGTGGCATGTGCCATGTTTGTGTCCCCCACACAACCGCCGGCATTACAATAAACGAAGGCGCCGACCCTTCCGTTGTAAGGGATGTTCAGATGGTGCTGAGTAACCTGATCCCTCATAACTTGAATTATTCACATATGGAAGGAAATTCCGATGCACATATAAAAGCCTCTCTAATCGGTTCGTCATCAGGAATAATCATTGATGGGGGTAAACTTCTTTTAGGCACATGGCAGGCAATTTTCTTCTGCGAATTTGACGGCCCCCGCCACAGACGGGCTGTGGTGAAGATTATGGGCGATGGTTCTCTCTGAATTAATTATCCAGTACCCCTCTAACCTTCTTTAAGAGTTCTTTAGGTGCAACAGGTTTTGAGATAAAGTTTATCCCTTTTTCCAGCAATCCCTTTTTATAGATAATATTTTCGTTGTAGCCGCTCAGAAAAAGGACCCTGCAGTCAGGTCTTTCCTTTCTTATTACATCATAAACTTCTTTGCCGTTTTTCTTCGGCATCAGTACATCAAAGATAAGAAGCTGGATACAGTCTTTATACTCCATGAATTTTTCTATTGCATCTCTTCCATCTATTGCCTCTATCACCCTGTAGCCAAATTCCTCAAGCACCTCTTTTATGATTTTCCTGACTACCGAGTCATCCTCAGCCATAAGAACCGTCTCCGTACCACCTGTTACAGTGGTGGAAACCGAAAGTTTTTCTTCTTCAACCTCCTGTCTGGTTATCGGCAAATATATCTTAAATGTTGTCCCCTCCCCTAATTCACTGTAAGCATTGATATATCCGTTATGCTGTTTAATTATCCCGTATATGGTTGAAAGCCCAAGGCCTGTTCCCTCACCCACATCTTTGGTTGTGAAAAACGGCTCAAATATCCTTGCCTTTGTTTTTTGATCCATACCCTCTCCTGTATCGGTAACAGAGATAACAGCAAACATCCCGGGCTCGCCATAACCATGCACCCTTATATATGAATCGTCTATTTCTATATTTTCTGTCTGAATAGTCACTATCCCTCCGTCAGGCATGGCATCCCGTGCGTTTGTGACGAGGTTCATTAAAACCTGCTCTATCTGACCGCTGTCCGCCATTACCGTCAGGTCTTTATCTGTAAGCTCGGTCTTCATTTCGATATTTTCACCAATAAGCCTTAATAAGAGCTCTTCTGTCCTTTTTACAATTTCATTCAGCTTTACCGGCACCGGATTCATCATCTGTCTTCTGCTGAAAGCAAGGAGACCGGTCGTGAGGTTAGCTGCCCTGTCTGCTGATGCAAGTATCTGATTGACACTTCGCCTTAACTCTTCGTCATCAATTCTCATCAGCAAAAGATGTCCATAACCTATTATGGTTGTTAACATGTTGTTAAAATCATGCGCAATTCCACCCGCAAGCTGACCGACTGCCTCCATCTTCTGGGCCTGGCGAAGTTGCACTTCAAGCTTTCTTTGCTCTGTTATATCATTGATGGTTTCTATTACGGAAACAAATTTTCCAAATTTGTCTTTCATTGGATAAGCCTTTGTTTCTTCATAAAAATGGTTGCCCTCTTTGTCATAGTGTGTATGTATAGCTGTGTGAGGGTCTCCCGTCTCAAAGGTGTTCTTAACCGCACACTCCTTACCGACCTTATAACAGGGTTTATCTATACGATGGGAAATCTTATAACAGAGTTCACCTATTATATCCTCAAAGGGCAACTTAACCTGTTCACAGAAAGCCTTGTTTGCAGAAATTATCCTGTAATCTCTGTCGATAACAACAAATCCTTCTTCAACACTTTCAAGGATATTTTCAATAAATTCCTCGGTTTTCCTGCGTTCTGTTATATCCCCGACAACATGGATTAACCCTGTGAGCTCTTTATTACTGTCAAATCGGGGGATAGCCCTTATTTCAATGAACATATTCAGATGAGGCTCAAAGATTTCAAAAACAGCAGATTTTCCTGTTTTAAGGCAGTCACAGCTTGGACATCCCTCGGGCGAGCTTTCTGTACCATGATAATATTTGAAGCATTTTGTTTGTGTGGTATCTTCTAAGAAGGGCAGACCGAGTATCTTTTCAGCTGCCCTGTTGGCCCTTATGATATTGAAATCCTTGTCATGGACAGTAATCATGTCAGTGATATTATTAAAGGTGTCCTCCCAGTCATGCCTAGATTGAAGGATTAGCTCTTCTGCCATCTT
>CAYFYW010000254.1:0-1963 GCA_964347425.1 uncultured Nitrospirales bacterium | reverse complement strand
AGGTGAAAAAATAAAAAGCTGTGAAAATCCATCTTTCGACTAACCAGCCAGGGTGAATGCTACAATAGATAATTTGTTAATTTTGCAGCTGTTGTGTACTCGCTTTGATATCAGCTGATGAGATTCGGGTTGATTATCTGACCCTGATTGCTATAATGACTTATGATTTCCGTCTGAAATATGGTACAAATTGTACTCAGCATAATTCGTTGAATACAATTAGTATCTGGTAAGGATTACACCTACAAGTCAAGGAAATCATTGAATCTTGGAATTAATTATTACGGGTTGAAAGTAAGTATAAGGCTGCCGATCACTGGCCCGGAAAGCTGTCAACCACTTTACTGAGGCTAATGCTTTAATTTGTGAGAACTGAAAAAGCCGCAAGCTTTTCTTGTCCGGTGGATTAGCTTGTTTGGCATTCTTGTGGTTCGTATAAAATCAGTCAAAAATTGAATTTGCCCCATCTGTTTTTCCTATCGACCGCAGCACTTTTTATATTTCTTACCGCTGCCACACGGGCACGGGGCATTTCGACCAACCTTGCCATATCCCTTTCCGAAATGTTGATTAATCTCATGAGGAGTTTCTATAACATTTTGAACTATTGGTCTGAGAATTTCTTGTGCCTCTTCAGATGTGCGGGCGACGTTCTTATCAATACATGTTTCTGTTGATATTGCCGCCATGTTCAACCTGTAGGCTAAAAAAAACAAGTTCTTTTCCTTTGCAAAGAGGCATAATCGAAGCATATCTTTTGGTATATGATAAAAACCACATTGCATCGCATATGTGATTTTTTCGATAATTCCTGTTTGGTGACATAAAACCTCACCATGATCGGGTATTTCATGAACATGATATCCTTGAGTTTGCTCAAAAGGAGCTGGATAAGGCCGTATCAAGATTTGTGGATAAGAACCGATTGTAGCTAAAACATTCAACTGTGGATCTACAGATCCCTCATAAGCAAGAACGGCATATGAAGATAGTTGACAAAGAATATGCCATGGGTGAATGTTTCCTATTACACGCTCATTTGTTCCTTTTCCAAAATGAACATTTATCTCCCCAACATCTTCAAAGTACAACAGGACTCGACTTCCTTCTGCGAGCCGACTCTGTTTAGGCTCGTCTTCCAAAAGTTTGAGGATGAAATCATGCGCAAGATTTCTTTCTCTTTTGGAAATCTCTAATAGAGCTCTGGCACCCACTAAGTCCCCATATGGAAAATGGTCGCTTTCTTCAACTAGCATCCTATAGGCATTTTCAAAACCCTTTTCTCTGTATATCGACAAGCAATCATCTGCAATTATGTATGCTGCCGCTGCCGCCAAAAATTCAGGGATCTTCGGAAGAACCAAGATTTTACCATGCGGCCCCCTCCCAATACCAACATGACCTTGCGACCGCAGCTTGCTGAGTTTCTCTTGCCCTAATACCTCTTCAGCCGTTGCCTGAACGATGTGTCCTTTCCCATGTGACATCAATGTTAAAGCGGGATCATCATTACGATAAACTTTGTCTAAAATGTATGCTTTAGCCAGAGCTTGGAAAATGCCCTCAAGCTCTGGATCGACAATGAACTGTCTCCAGCTCTCGAAAATCATAAAACTTGTAACACTTGGAATAAATTTTACTTGGCTATTATCTTCAATGAAATCATTTTCACTGCGACTAAGTGCGCTGGCAACAAGACGGAGAAATCTCGGGATACGGAAATCTTGATTAAACTGTGCTCCATGATGGAAACGTGCTGAAAAATTATCATAAAGCAGCTTACAAGCAGATTTAAATTCGTCATCATTAAGAGGATTCAGTTGAATTGCTTGTGCATTCCGACCGATAGCACTACAGGTAGGGCGGCCAGAAATATTCTTGGCTTCTGTGAATGCAGTGTCATCCATCGACAACAGAACTGATAGTGATTGTTCTGGCTGAAGAAAATTAATGAGTTCATCTA
>CAYFYW010000253.1:0-6753 GCA_964347425.1 uncultured Nitrospirales bacterium | reverse complement strand
TCGGCAGGAAACAGGGCAGCGGCTTTTGATCTGCTTCGAACGAGGATACGGGTTTTTATTTTTTGCTTTAATAACTCGTTAACAAGGCGCCTGCCGATAAAACCGGTTGCACCGAGAACCAACACCATGTCTTCAGACATGAAATCAAGATCACTCATAAATTAATTTTACCATAAGTATAAGTGGGACAGGCACACAAAGGGCGCAGTCCCGTACAACGTAGCTTACGGGATTAATCCGCCTGAGGTGGATAAATTCCATATCCCCACCACCATGCCAAACAAACTGGCAGGCAAGCACCGCCAGGTTTACATACCTCAGGCATGCGGGTAAACCAGCCAAACTACAAGGCTAGCAAGCTCCGGGAATGAAACCGGCTGACTCCTCCACAAAGCTCTGGCGGACAAGTGATGACTGTGGGCGCCTGCCTGCCGGAACCGAACCTGTATACCTAAGGCATGTAAATCTGCTGTAGGTAGAGGCAGGGCTTGGTGAGCTTGCCCGCCTTGTAGTATGGCGTGGTTTATCCTGAGTTAAATCGAAGGAAACTAATGCTGTTAGATAAACCCTTCCTTAATAAGGGGCGAAAAAATTTGCTTGATGTGTACAATGTTAAAATACAAGACTTGACCCCAATTTCTTGTTTCTTGCTTTTGTAAATTTCTTTTCTGTGTCCGAATCTGAGAATAACAATATCCTGACCTTCTATATCAAAGATAACCCTGTAGTCGCCTGTTCTGAATCTATTATGTACCGATTTTAGGGTCAGAAAGCTTTTCTGAATGTACAACCGGGTTTTTCTGAAGTTTTAGGAGAGATTTTCCTATAAAGGTTTTGATGGAAATGAAAAAAAATTAGATCAAGAAATCTACTTTTTATCTGGCAAAACCGATTCAACTGCGTCATGATAAGCACAATAATCACATTCTTTATCCGCATCAGGCACATGATCATCAGTCAGACACTTATGTGCCTCTATAATCGCCCCCTCAACCCAGTTGTCTGATCCGGCATAGGCAATAAGCGTGACATCAAAATCCAGCTTTCCGTCAAAGGCCTCCCTGTCCTTCTGGCCGTTGCAATAGACAAAATAGCCGGTGTCAGATACATTTAAGCCATTTTTTCTTAAAAGCCACTGGTAAATTTCCATCTGTCGCTTATATCCTTCATGATGAGGTTTGCTTAGTTCAACGATCTTTTCATTAAGGGCTGTTGCCTTATAGTCAACAACCAGATATTCTTTTTTTGAGTTCTGCCACAGGTCATCAATAGCGCCTGTGATGATCAGATTTGTTGGTTCGTGCAGGTACTGCACACCCACAAAATTCTGCCTCCATTTATCCAGGGCCTCATGCGAAACCGGCTGGGCATCTACTCCGTATTGTTCTATCAGGGGATGAGTTGTGCCTTTTGCGCGGTGAACGTCAAATTCCTGCTTTAGCAGGAAATCAACAGCATTGTTCAGGTTAAAAGGAAATCCCGGCGGCCTGGCTACCCCAAGCCGGCGGTCCAGGTAAAAGCACCGCGGACATTCAAGGAACAGGTCTATTTTTGAGCGGGAGAGTTTGAATGGTTTTGTATCTTCGGGATCATAGACACCCCTAGATCGTACAGGTCTGTAATGGTTGGACATATGAAAATTATATCAGAAAACTTGATGTTGCTGGTTTTTTCTTGATTTCTGAAAAGGGTTTGGATATGCTGGGGAATAAACAGGTTGTGCTTTGTTTTAACTCATGAAAAATAGAGTTGTTCTGATAACAGGTGCAAGTAATGGAATTGGCAGAGAAACTGCTTTTAAATTTGCCGCTGAAAAGGCTAAGGTTATATTAACGTATTGTAATGATAAAGCAGGCGGACAAAAAGTAGAGAAAAGGTGCAGGGAGCTGGGAGCCTCTGAAATATTACTTGTTAAGTTAAATCAAAAAGACAATACAAGTATATCGAACGCCGTTGATAAAGTTGTTAAGGTGTTTGGAAAGATCGATATTCTCATAAATAATGCGGGTGTTGCAGCCTGGAAACCGTTTAAAAAACAGAATCTTGCCGATATTGAACATCAGGTAAGAACCAACCTTGAAGGGCTTATCAAGATGACTAAAATCTGCCTGCCCCATGTAAAGGACATGATAATCAACATTGCAAGCGGCGCCGGCCAGACTGGCTTTGCAGACCTTACTACTTATTGTGCTACAAAATTCGGTGTGCGGGGCTTTACCCAGGCCCTTGCACAGGAAATGTCAAAACCAAGGATCATTGCTGTCAATCCTGATATGACCAGAACAAGAATGACCGGCTTTCAGGGACGGCCCCCTGAGCAGGTCGCCCGGGTTGTCTTAAATACAGCAAAAGGTAAGTATAAGGTCACATCAGGCAGTGATGTAAATGTATGGGATTTTTTTTAGTGATCTGGATATAGAGGGGGAAGCCCAACATTTCTTATAACACAATCATAAAAATCGAGAGATGCGGTATTGAAAATCCGAAGGCGAAAGAATTTGATTGATTTAAATAATGTTAAAATACAAGACTTGACCCCATTTTGATGAGAGCGATAGTTATTAACTCGTATGGCTCCTCTGAGGTATTAGAAGAGCTCAATATCGATATTCCTAAAGTTGGAAGAAAACAGCTTCTTGTAGAAGTGCATGCTGCGGGTGTTAATCCTTTAGACTGGAGGATCAGAAAAGGAATGATGAAACTTCTGACAGGGAAGAAGTTTCCAAAAATTTTGGGTTCTGATATCGCCGGTATTGTGAAAGAAACCGGAGAGGATGTTAAGCGATTTAAGACGGGTGATGAAGTGTTTGCCATGATTAATGTCATTTTTAATCAGGGAGGATATGCTGAATATGCTGTTATTGATGAAAAGAATGCCTGTAAGAAGCCGAGAAATCTTTCTTTTATAAATGCCGGGTGTGTGCCTTGCGCGGCAAGTACGGCTCTACAAGTACTTCGGAACAAAGTTAAGCTGAAAAAAGGACAAAAGATTTTAATCAACGGGGCTTCAGGTGGGGTAGGGACTTTTGCCATACAGATTGCAAAATTTTTGGGTGCAAAAGTTACGGGTGTTTGCAGTGGGAAAAATACAGAATTAGTAGCTTCATTAGGTGCTGATGATGTTATAGACTACACAAAAAGTGATTTTATAAAAGGTGATGCAAAATATGACATTATATTTGACGCTGTAGGAAATAAAGAATTTTTCGACTGCAGATCCGTTCTTTCACCAGGTGGCATTTATGTAACTCTGGTTCCAAATGGAAAGATAATATTACTGAGCCTGCTAACATCAGTTTTACCGGGCAAGAAATGTAAATTCATTTCTGCTAAACCAAGTCTACAAGATTTATCATGGCTTAAAGAAAAAATCGAAGAGGAAGCGGTTAAAGTAGTTATTGATAAAACATACCCTCTTGAAAAAGCAAAGGAAGCCCATGAGTATATGGAAAAAGGACACGCGAGAGGGAAAGTGGTGTTAATAGTTAAAGGCTGAAGAGTTAATTTTTTTAATTACAAAATATCTTCATGAAGTCATCAAACACCAATTCTTCTCCCGATGCACGATTTGGCTGATTGCGACATCACTCAAAACCTATAACATTTCCTTATCGATTCCATAAGCATCCCCTTTATGGTAATTGACTATTAAGGGATATAGTGATAAAATATTATACATAATAAAGACAGTGTAGTCTTACACTTCTGATCCAAGAATCAAATTCAAAATATATAAGTTACATAACCCTATCCCTAAGAGGCTAAATTAAAAACATTCAAATCTTCGGCTTTCTTTGCTTTAGTTCAAGATGGCGAGAATTTTGTCGTAAAGATTTTAAGAGAAAGGAGGTAATGCGTCGTGGGTATATGAGGAGAAAAGATTGAAATTTGAGAGCATGAACTTGCTTTTCTGAGAGATTTTCTGAGTCGCAAGTACTGCAATATATAAAGGAGGTAAAAAATGAGAAAAAAAATGTTAGTAACTATGGGGGTTGTTTTAACTTTTATGCTTATCACGATAGCAGGCGCACACGCAGGCAGCTTCATTGGAACATACTGTTTCCAATGGGTCAACTGGACCTGTGATATTTGGGAGTGGAGAGTTGAAACAGTCGGCGATGCTTATCAGCTTACGGGCAGGGATTTATGCTATATGGATGCCATGGACGGTGGCGGGACTATAGATGGTACCCATATGAAACTTGCTGTGACTGAGGCTGATGCCGATGACGGCGGTCGTGCTATATGGGCTGTTGACCTGGACCTCGCAACACTTTCGGGAACAGTTGATGGTTCCTGGCTTTCATCTGATCACGCTATATGGAGCACGTGGGATGATGAACCGATATCAAACATTCCCTGTCCGACTGCTGAGGACGTTGCAAGAGGTAAATCTAATAAGAATAAATAGTTTTGTTATTGGTGTCAGGTCTTGACATTTGACATAAAATATGAGAGGAATGGCTCAGACTTAATTACTGACATATGGTGAAGGGGATGCCCGGACCTTCTAATCCCAGACCATTTGCCTCTACTAATCTCCGGGAAGGCAGGCCATATTTCTGAGCTATTAAAGAGACAGAATCACCCTTTTTCACTACATAAATTATCTCTTCTGCTTTCTGTTCAGAAATAGGCAAAAAGCTATCTACTGAATCAGAAGCGATACATAGGTCTGGATATGGGCTCAGAGGTATTGACCATGAAGCGCAGTGCAGTCGTTTTTTTGTTGGCAGTGAGCATATGTTTGACTTTTGCAGGCGTGGCCGTTTCATCAGTAAAATCAGTTATCGTGGGCTTTCACCAGAAGCCAGGCCTGTCTGAGAAGGCGCTGATCCATGGTGCCCGGGGTGTTATTAAACGCACCTATAGCCTGATTCCGGCTATAGCCGTGAGCCTTCCTGAGCAGGCCATTGCCTACGTGAAAAAGAATAAAGAAGTCGCTTATGTCGAGGAAGACGGAATTTTTAGGGCTGCAGAACCTTTATTGGGTAATGAGTATGTAAACTCATGGGGTGTGCAGCACATAAGAGCTGAGGTTGCACATTACAGCGGCAATAAAGGTGCAGGGGTCAGGATAGCGGTCATTGACACGGGGATTGACTATATGCATCAGGACCTGAATGACAATTTCATGGGAGGTTACGACTTTGTCTTTAATGACGATGACCCCATTGATGACAATTTCAGGAGCCACGGCACCCACGTTGCAGGTATTATTGCAGGCGAGGACAATGGCATCGGTGTAATAGGGGTGGCCCCTGAGGCCGAGCTCTATGCGGTCAAGGTCCTGGACGGTGCAGGATTTGGGCTGCTCAGCTGGATTATTGCGGGCATTCAGTGGGCAGTGAACAATCAGATGGATATAGCCAATTTAAGCCTGGAAGGCATGCATTTCCAGTCACTTCAGGATGCCTGTGACAATGCCTACAGTGCCGGGTTGCTTCTTGTGGCAGCCGGAGGAAATACAAACGGCGGAAGCGTAAGGTATCCAGCCGCTTATGGGTCTGTAATATCCGTAACAGGTACTGATGCATTTGATATGAAGGCATACTTCTCGCCCGTCAGCCCTGAAGTAGAGATAGCGGCCCCTGGTGTAGGTATATGGTCTACTGTCCTGGGCGGGGGCTGGGATTTCTTAAGCGGCACATCCCAGGCAGCACCGCATGTGGCCGGGACTGCTGCCCTGTTTCTGACATCTGACGTTCAGGACGTCAGTGGTGACGGGATGATAAATCACGAAGATGTGCGGCTCATGCTTCAGACGACTGCAGTTGATCTGGGCGGCGAAGGCAGGGATGATGTCTATGGATTTGGCCTTGTTGATGCGTCAAAGGCAGCATTTACTGTTCCTTTAACCGACATAAAGGCGAATGGCGCAGATGGACCTGTAACTATAATCCAGAGTGACACCCTCTCGGTAACGGTGCAGCTTGATTCCGCAGGTCTTGCAGGCGAAGACGCTGACTGGTGGGTGGTAGCGAGTACTCCGTTCTCTCCTCCTAATGATTGGTATTACTATGACCTCACCCTTGACTGGCAGCCCGGCCTTGATGTTACCTATCAGGGCGCTCTGATCGATTTGCCACCCTATGAGGTAATGAATATGTTCGGTTTACCACAGGGTACATATACATTCTATTTCGGAGTTGATATGATCATGAACGGTTCTCTGGATATGGGTGATATCTACTATGACAGTGTTGGGGTGACTATTACACGGTAGGTAAAAGAAAGCATGTGAAGTTGTGAAAAGGGCTTGGTTATTCTAAGCCCTGGTTTATTCTAGAATCATCTCACTTTCTTTTGTTAATCATCAATTTTTTAATCAGTGATGGCTAACGATAAAGAGGTGAAAGTCTCAAAAGGGAAAAACTTTCAAAGTGTTTGATCAGTTCTTCCCCTTGATTTCTAAATCTTATCTATTTATACTAACTTTATCAGGAAATTGTTAGGTTTGGTTTTTTCGGAATAATATCTTTTGATATCTTCACATTATTTTCAGGACGGTGAAATAATACGAATCTCCCCGCCATATTCTTTGAGTTAAATAGAATAAGCAGCGGTTTTAAAAATGAAATATATAGTAAATAAAGACATTTTAGAGATGGCCTTTGGGTGCAAAAGCAGTTTTTCCTGCCTGTCTGGTGAAAAAGAATGTCTCTGTGAAGTTAAAGATTTTTCTAATGGTAAGATCTGTTTTGTAAATCCCGTAAGTAATATTGGGGTTTGCGATTATATGATGTACTATGA
>CAYFYW010000252.1:0-1713 GCA_964347425.1 uncultured Nitrospirales bacterium | reverse complement strand
TAGAAATATCAATCATCTTTAATCCCCCCGAATAATGCATACATTTTTCAAAAATGCGAGTTATTTTATCATAATATCATTTTTTTTAAAATAATTAAGAAATCCCAAATCCCGATATGGAGCCCCACGGGCAAGCCTGCCTGCCGGCAGGGAGGCCCGTGGTACCACTTAGCAAGTCGATTGACAAGCTTAGTGGTTCGACATCCGCCGGAGCAACAAAATAAGAGTCTTACGTCACTTTCTGCTTAAAACGCATTCACCCGCAGCCAGGGCGGTGGTACTCTGCGTAGGCGGATAGAAATACTGTTAAGCAACAGAGGGTTCACAGCATCTACCGATGAATTGATACTGTTTATTCCCGGGTTCAGGTTACGGCGATAAAACGGTTCAGGAAATTTTCCATATGGGCTCGAAATTGCTAATAATGACTTCAGGTTCACCCGCATTATTTTTCATAAGCTTCCCATTCTTTTCCATTGCTATTAGTATGTCGTTGGTTTTGAGTAATGATCCGTCATAACCGGCATTCTCAAGCTTTTCTTTCACCTTATCTAAAAGCCTCTGACAATGCGACTCATCAAGAATGCCTCTGGAGAGAGCCTTAGACAGATCAATCGGAACAAAAAGGGAGTCCTCATGTTCGGCAACCCAGTGGTCAGGGCCGTTATAATAGCCGCGAATTGTGATGTAGTTGTGATTTTCCTGAAGAATAGGATTATCCTCCGGGTCAAGGATATTCTCATGCGTTCTGTATTTTCTGAAATCATTTGATGCCTCTATCTTCGTAGTACCCGTCATATATATTGCCCTTACATAGACGGTAGGGATTTCGAGCTTGTTCAATGTATACGCGGTCGCGAATTCTTCAAATGGGCTGTTTATTCCAAAGCGTTTAACCCTGGCATCATACGCTTCGTCTTCTCCAGAAGGCGTTTCGCCTACCCGGGAAGTTTTCCAGACAAGGTGAATATTGTCTTTCGTGATTGTATGGAAGACCTCTTTTGTATCTGACAACTGAAGGGAAGGCGTCTTCCTCCACCTTTCGGGAAGGAAATAATCAAACAGGCGGGCATTCCTCCCCACCACCCACAGGCGTCCCCCTGTGCTTTCAGAATGTCCGTAAACATACGGCACGCCGAAAATCTCCATATGCGACAAATGGTCAGGTAACGGGGTCGGTCTAAAACGGTCACGTTGATCATCCAGATATGAATGCCTTCGGAAATATTTAACGTCATTCTCGTGTTCGGGGGTGCGCAACAGGAGCTCGTAATCAACCACTGAATATTTGCCGTTGTTAATCAAATGATAAAGCATATCTACCTGTTCTTTGGCAGCATCGTTCTTTTGTGTCCGGTCAATTTCTTCAATAAGCCGGGTATCAGCGTCACCGATGATAATATGTTCGGGCTTCATGTCAGCCACTAAAAATCCCTTCTTTTTCAGGTCTCCAAAGACTCTCTCATTCATCGTTTTCAAATGATGTTCAATTTCTGCATTATCGGCATCTATTCGCTGAAAAATTTCATTAATATTTTTTCCCTTTATCCACTGGTAGATGAGCTTATATTGCTTCAGGATGTCAAGATCGATGCCCGGATGCTTAGCCCGTATGCGATTGATCCTGGACCGCGACCTTCCGCTCTGCCACAACTGCATCCTGTCGGGCGGGACATAGATCGCCATTGGGTGCTGGATGTCAACATTCACGTC
>CAYFYW010000251.1:0-3273 GCA_964347425.1 uncultured Nitrospirales bacterium | reverse complement strand
TCAATTGTTATACCTTTAAAGAGTTTTTCTTTGTATTTATTGATAAGATTTCGTTCCTCTAAATACTCTCTGTATTCATGTTCAGTGAGACTTCTCTTTTCAAGCATCTGTTGAAAACCATCTTGTCCGAGCATTTCTCTGGTACGATTAAAAAATGAATCAACTTCTTCTTTGTTCGCTTCGATACCAAAAGAAAGCGCTTCCTTATGGAGAAGTTTATCGATTATCTCTGACTCTGTTGCTTCCTCGACCATCCTCTGCCACCTCTCCGGATTAACTTTCGATTGGTCAACACCTCTCTGGCTCACTTTGATACGCATGATAACATCACTCTCAAAAATGGGCTTACCGTCTACCCGTGCGATGATATTTTTATGACTTTCTACTATTGTTTCACGAGAGTTCTTACAACCGGGCATAAGGATCACCATAAACATACACAATACAGAAAATGCAGGGATAGAAAAGGCAAATCTTCTTATCATTATAGTTGGTAACCTCTTTTTGTTGTATTGCTAGTATAAGAAAGGGTGCTGCATTAATGCAAGTCAAGTTACAGAGAGGAATAACAAAAATAATGCTGTCCCTGCCATTGATGTTTCAAAGAAGAGATAAGCTTTTACCCTTTCCTCATCCTGAATACACACAACCCCAGTTCAGGCCTGGAAATTCAGCCGTGAGAGAGAAGCCCTGAGCCGTGCTGCTGTTTATCTTGCTGAACTGGGCGAAATTGTTCATCCAGGCAAAAGAATTACCGTCTTAAAAGACGACCCCGATACAGGATTCTCGAATGTGCAGTCAGTGGAAAAGCAGATATGATCATTACCGGGGATAAAGAAATGTTAAGACTCAAGGAATATAAAGGAATATAAAGGAACAAAAATAATCACTCACGGTCACTCCAGGAGACTTCCGGGATCGTTTGAAGGGTTAAGGATTTGTTGAAATTACATATCCTGAAAGCTGTATAATACTTAATCATTCAGATAAAAAAAGAGGTGAATAGTATGAAAGCTGACAGGCCCCTGCTGTATTATTTTTTTCCCGTGCTCGCCCTTTTACTCTGCGCGTGCGCTCTTTCTCCGGAAAGGTCCCCCCATGGCGAAAACGATCAAAGCCATACCTTCAAAGCAGACCAGAAAAAGAGACCGGCAGAAGATGTCAAAGGAGGCAAAGGACCGGAAGAAAAACTGGCGAGGCTTATCGGAGAGCTGCGTTTTGTAAAAGGGGGATGCTATGAAATGGGGGATACCTTTAAAGATGCCGGTCCTTATGAACAACCAGTCCACAAAGTGTGCGTCGATGACTTCTTCATCGGGGAGACCGAGGTTACGCAGAGGCAATGGACTGAAATTATGGGCGTCAATCCTTCAACGTACAAGGATTGTGATGAGTGTCCGGTGGAGAGGGTAAGCTGGGATGATACTCACGATTTTTTTCGAAAACTCCATAAAATGACTGGGATGACCTTTCGTCTTCCAACAGAGGCGGAGTGGGAGTATGCCTGCAGGGAGCGGGGAAAGAGGGTGAGGTTCGGCACCGGCAAGAACATGATAGGGTCTGCTGAGGCAAATTTTGACGCCCGGGAATATTATCTGAAGCCATATTCACGTGTCGGTGTATACCGGGCGAGAACCGTTCCTGTCAGGAGTTTTCCGCCAAATGCGCTGCAACTCTATGAAATGAGCGGAAATGTCTGGGAATGGGTGCAGGACACGTACAACAAAGATGCCTATCAGGAGCATGAGATGAAGAACCCTGTCCATGAGAGTCCCGATAGTAATTACCGCGTCGTACGCGGCGGCGGCTTCCGTCACGCGCCGGCAAATATGCGGTGCAGCAAGCGTTCAAGTATCTCGCGGGACTTCAGGTGGCGCTACATCGGTTTCCGCATTGCAAAAACAAAGTAAACCTATGATATACCTGAATAACAGACTCGTCCCCGAAGCGAAAGCCAAAATCTCTGTCTTTGACCACGGATTTCTCTACGGTGACGGCATATACGAAACACTAAGGGTATATAGAGGTGTGGTTTTCAAGATTGACGAACATATTGAGCGTCTCTTCCGCTCAGCATCAATGATTAATCTTAAAATACGCAAAACCCATGGTGAGATAAAAAAGGCTATTCGAAAAACAATACAGGCAAACAGACACAATGAAGCGTATGTAAGAATAAGTATTTCAAGAGGCTACGGTCCTATTGGCTTGGATCCTGAACTCTGTCCAAAACCAACCCTTGTAATAATATCCGGAGCACTGAAGGAATATCCAGAGCATTATTATCAAAAAGGAGTAAAGATTGCGATAGTTGATGTGAGAAGGAATTTCAAAGATGCGCTTAATCCAAAAATCAAGTCCCTCAATTTTTTAAATAATATCCTTGCAAAGATTGAAGCAAACAAGAGAGGGGCGTATGAGGCTATAATGCTGAATTATCGGGGATACGTTGCTGAAGGAACAATAACAAATATATTTTTTGTAAAAAATAGTATACTCTGTACCCCTTCAGTTCATGCTGGAATTTTAGACGGGATAACCAGAAGAATAATCCTTGACTCTGCAAAAGAACTCAGGATTAATACAAAAGAGGGAAGATTTACCCGCAGGGACATTTACCGTGCTCAGGAGATTTTTATCTCAAATACAACCATGGAGCTTATGCCGGTTACCAGGGTAGATAATATAGAAATTGGCACAAAAAAAGGTAATATTACAAGAATGCTTCACTTATCTTACAAAGAAAAGGTATCCGATTATATCAATACATTGAGGGATTGAGAGTTAAAAGTTGAAAGTTGAAAGTTAAGAGTTAAATGAAGACAGATAACAAACTCAATATCGCTCAATTAATTGACCACACTCTCCTCAAACCACACGCAACAGACACAGACATCAGAAAACTCTGTGATGAGGCAAAAAAATACGGGTTCTTTTCCGTCTGTGTCCATCCATTCTTCATAAGAAAAGCCAAAGAAATGCTCTCGTCAACAAATGTAAACCCTCTTAAAGAGCAACAGGGCATTTCTCCTGACAGGGTAAGACTCACTACGGTAATAGGTTTCCCTCTTGGAATGACACTTGGCCGGGTAAAACTTTTCGAGACAATTGAAGCGGTCTCAAGCGGTGCTGATGAACTGGACATAGTTATAAATTTAGGAATGGTTAAGACAAATCGTTGGGATGCCGTAAAAAAGGAGATTTCAGATTTAGTTACAGCCACACCAGAGGTGATACATAAAATAATAATTGAAACATGTTACCTTTCAGACG
>CAYFYW010000250.1:0-1552 GCA_964347425.1 uncultured Nitrospirales bacterium | reverse complement strand
CGCTATTTCCAGGGAAGTAGAGGCCTATTACTTTTACCTGGCATTGGCCGACCGTGTTACCACTTCACAGATGCGTACGGTCTTCGAGGATTTAGCTAAAGAAGAATTGGAACACAAGGCCAAGTTGGAATTGGAAGCTATGAAGACAGGTAAAACAGTGGCAGTTGAGCAAATTCCGCCTCGGCCCCAGAGTGATTATATTACATCAAATGTTGATTCATCATTGGATATGAATTACAAGGATATGCTTATGCTGGGAATGGAGAAGGAGGAAGCATCGTTCAGGACCTATGTAAATTTGGTACCCAACGTTCACGACGAGGAATCTCGCGAGGTACTTCTGGCACTGGCCGAGGAGGAAGTCAAGCACAAGCTCCGCTTCGAAACCGAATATGATTTATTGTTGAAACAGGGCTGAGCTATCGCTGCTAATACTCAGCCATCACTGGAACTCGTCCCCCGAAATCCGGTTATACGCAGGCAGCGCTTAGCTCAAACTTCAGATTTATATGTGAGTTGTTTTATAAAGTAATCTTTGTTTTTTCGTGGGCAAATAAAAAGTAATTGACTGCCCTATATTTTTTATATTCACCTTTGCAAATCAGACAATAAGAATTAATCTACTAAACTGATGGATTACAATAGTTCTGAGTATGAGAGTGTTAATATATGGTGGCGGTTCGGTCGGACTCGGTATTGCAAGCTGTCTGCTGAAATCCGGGGCTGAGGTTGATATTATTGCCAGAGATGCGACAGTCGTGGCTTTACGCGAGCATGGCCTTGCCAGAACCGGGATATTTGGCGAATACTATGCAAAGCCGAGGTCTTTTGGCAGTTACTCATTGTTAAATGAAGTTGAAGGACGAGTCTATGACAACATATTAGTATGCACAAAATCCTTCGATTCTCTCCAAGCTGCACAAGACCTTTCAAATCATAAATCCCTGTTCTTCGAACAAACAAAAATATTACTGTTTCAAAACGGCTGGGGTAATGCAGAAGTATTTTCATCTTTTTTCCACACTAAGCGGATTTACAACGCCCGTGTAATTACGGGCTTTCGCCGGCTTAAGAACAATGAGGTCGAAATAACCGTACACGCTGACTCAATTCATATCGGCAGTTTATTTGGCGATGAGTTATCCTACGTGGAGATGCTATGTGAACTGATAACCAAAGGTGACATCCCATGCGTAATAACAGACAATATAGAAAATGACCTCTGGTCGAAGATGCTTTATAACTGTGCCCTAAATCCTCTGGGCGCCATTCTCGACGTACCATACGGCGTGTTGGCAGAAAGTGAATTTTCCAGGAACATAATGAATAACATTGTACAGGAAATATTCGAAGTCACATCAGCGGCAGGTTACCAAACCCACTATCCATCCGCACAAGACTTCTTTGAAGTTTTTTATAAAAAGCTCGTACCAGATACAGCCGAACACAAATCATCAACCCTACAGGATATCCTTGCAAAAAAGAAAACCGAAATCGATTCTTTGAACGGGGCCGTCATCAAACTTGCAGAGAGGCACGAAATAAACGTTCC
>CAYFYW010000249.1:0-3228 GCA_964347425.1 uncultured Nitrospirales bacterium | reverse complement strand
TCAGGGCCTTCATCGCCCTTTCCGCACGGTATTCCTGGATGAAACCTATGACTGCATTCAGAATTACAATTACAACAATTGCAAGAGTATCTATTAGCTCGCCGATAAACCCCGAGACTATGGCGGCAGCTATGAGCACCATGATCATAAAATCCCTGAACTGGTCAAGGAACATCATGAAAAGTGTTCTCTTTTTGATTTCTTTTATCTCGTTTGGGCCGTATTCTTGAAGTCTTTTATTCGCTTCTGAAGAAGAAAGGCCGTCTGGTGAAGAATCTAAAATTTCAAAAACTTTTTTGATATCTTTCTGGTACCAGCTCATAATTCCACAGTCTCTTGTAATTGCTCAAATAATTTTACCTGAAAGTTATTATTGATGTTAAAAGTATATGATACAGGAAATCAGTATATATGGGATTATTTTATTCATTGTATGCGCCTTACCGCTGTTAGGCAGGCCCGTCCTTGGTTCACTAAGCATTCTACATTTTATAAAATATACTTATACCATCTATTGTTAATTGACACTAAAGGATTTTCTATGCTAAAGTTTTAATTCTCCATATCCTCTGAAATTTATTTTTTTCTCTGGGGGATTTTCCTGTATTACGGAGGACTTATGCCTGTAGTATCCAAAGAAAACGATTTTGAAAAGATATTAAATAGACTGTCCAGAAAATATACCGAGGAGGAAGGAAATGTAATTTCCCTCCTTCAGAATTTGCAGGATGAATTTGGCTATATACCGGAGAAAGCTGTTGACCGGTTATCAAAGGAGCTTGATATACCGGAGAGCCGTTTTTTCGGTATAATGACTTTTTATTCCCAGTTCTATTTAAAACCGCGAGGCAAAAATACCATCCAGGTCTGCCTTGGAACAGCCTGTTACGCAAAGGGCGCGGAGAATATATTGAGCAAGATTGAAACTGATTTAAAGACAAAAGTTGGCGAGACAACCGAAGACAGGAAATTTTCGCTGGACGCTGTCCGCTGCCTCGGTGCATGTGGTCTTGCGCCGGTTATGGTTATAAGTCATGATATACATGCTGCCGTCAGGACCAAAAATGTCAAAAAAATAATAGATAAATATAATGACTAGACAGAAAAAAAGGACAAAGCAATTTCGTGCCAATTTAATGATATGCGCAGGAACCGGCTGTATTGCATGCGGTGCGTTTAAAACAAGAGAAGCCCTTCAGAAGGAGATAAAAAAGCGAGGACTTGATAAGGAGTTAAAGATAGTTTTAACCGGTTGTAATGGCTTTTGTGCCAAGGCGCCCATAATGGCGGTTTATCCTGATGAAATCTTCTACGAAGCTTTAAAGCCAGAAGACGTACCCTATTTGGTGGAAGAGCATTTTATAAAGGGCAGGCCTGTACAGAAGTTTATGTACAAAGAGCCTGAGAAGAAACTGGCTATTCCTGCCATGAAAGACATCCCCTTCTTCAGACACCAGGTACTAAGGGTATTGAGGAACAAAGGACTTATTGACCCTGAAAGTATTGAAGAATATATTGCAAGAGACGGTTATATGGCAGCGGCAAAGGCACTTACACAGATGACTTCTGAAGAAATAATAAAAGTAATAAAAGACTCCGGGTTAAGAGGAAGGGGCGGAGCAGGTTTTCCAACAGGGGTGAAATGGGATTTTTGTGCAAAAGTAGAATCAGAGGTGAAATATATTTTATGTAATGGTGATGAGGGAGACCCAGGGGCGTTTATGGACAGGTCAGTGATGGAGGCAGACCCTCATTCTGTAATTGAAGGGATGGTTATAGGCGCAAAGGCTATTGGTGCACATAAAGGCTATATATACGTCAGGGCTGAATATCCACTGGCCGTTGAACGTCTTAGGAAAGCCATTGCCAGGTGTTATGATGCCGGCCTTCTTGGAGAAAATATCCTCGACTCCGGGTTCAACTTCGACCTTGATTTATATCTTGGTGCAGGTGCCTTTGTGTGCGGTGAGGAGACAGCACTCATAAGTTCCATGGAGGGAAATCGTGGCATGCCAAGGTCAAGGCCGCCGTTTCCTGTACATAAGGGATTCCGTGGTAAACCAACCGTTTTAAATAATGTTGAAACCTTTGCAAACATATCTCCAATAATTTTAAATGGTGCAGACTGGTTTAAAAGCCTGGGTACAGAAAAAAGTACAGGGACCAAGGTTTTTGCACTTACAGGTGCGGTAAATAATGTCGGACTGGTTGAGGTTCCAATGGGAATTCCTCTCAGGACCATTATATATGATATCGGCGGCGGAATGGCCAAAGGACGAACATTTAAGGCTGTTCAGACCGGCGGACCGTCAGGAGGATGCATACCTACAGAACTTGTTGACGTAAATGTGGATTACGAGTCTCTTGCTCAGGTCGGCTCGATTGTAGGCTCTGGCGGGATGGTTGTACTGGATAATAGTAACTGTATGGTCAATATTGCAAAATTTTTCCTGGAGTTTACACAGGATGAATCTTGCGGTAAGTGTGTTCCATGCAGGGTTGGAACAAAAAGACTGCTTGAGATACTTGATAGAATAACAGCCGGAAAAGGCAGACATGATGATATTGAGCTTCTTGAATACCTTGGAAACGACATTAAGGTTTCTTCACTCTGCGGTTTAGGACAGACAGCACCTAATCCCGTACTCAGCACTATCAAATACTTCAGGCATGAGTACCAAGCCCATATTAAAGATTTGAAATGTCCTGCTGCTGTATGCAAGGATCTTATTGAATACAGCGTTATCGAAGAACTATGTAAAGGATGTCTTGCATGTATGAAGGTGTGTCCTGCAAATGCTATTACAGGTGAGAAAAAGAAACCGCACCTCATTTCTGCTGATATATGCATTAAATGCGGTGCCTGTTTTGATGTGTGTAAATTTAATGCAGTGAAGAAAGAATGACTTAAGGATTCAAGGAGTTAAGGGGATAGGCCTGCCTGCCGGCAGGCAGGGATTCAAGTGGTGGAATTTTTTAAATTTTATTTTCACTTGAATCCTAGAATCCTGGAATCCTCGAAACCTAAAAAAGAATTGGGACATTAAAAATGATAAACCTGACTATAGACGGCATAAAGATTACGGTTCCTGATGGTACGTCAGTGCTTGATGCTGCAAGGCAATGCGACATCTCTATACCTACACTATGCCACCATCCTAAACTTACACCATACGGCGGATGCAGGATGTGTATTGTCGAGGTTAAAGGAATAAACAGGCCTGTAGC
>CAYFYW010000248.1:0-6110 GCA_964347425.1 uncultured Nitrospirales bacterium | reverse complement strand
GGTGAAACACGTAAACCTTATATCCCTCTGCTTCAAGCAGATCTCCTCTTCCGGGAATTTTGTATGGAATTTTCTTTTCCCTTATTTTTTTAAAAAAATCTTCTGCAGCAAAACTTTTTCTGCCGTTCAGCCAGATTTCATTGACATGAAAATTATCTATAATGTACATGAGTCCCCCATAGTGGTCAGGATGGGGATGGCTTGATACAACAAAATCAATTGTCCTCAGCCCTTTAGACCATAAATAAGGGGCAATAACCATGCGTCCCATATCAGGTTCATGCGTTCCTCCGTCAACCAGCATAATCTTATTATCAGGGAGTGTCACAACAGATGCGTCTCCCTGACCTACGTCTAAAAATGTAACGCTCAAATTTTCGTTATCGGACAAATACGGGCTGAGTAAATAGAAGCAAATGACAAGAACAAAGAGCAGAAACCTGCTTTTAATCCTGAAATTCGCCCATTTCCCCTTTACTGATCCCACCCTGTTCGCCCCTTGGGATCGAGTCGATTCGACTGGATTTTCATGCCCGTCTGTACCCGCCTGTCGGTATGAGGGTTTTATAAGGAGTACCAGCGAAAAGAAATAAAGCACCATGATTAAAAACGACGGATTATGGACATGAGCGTTTGAATAGGGAATACGAGAGAAAGTTTTTACAAAATGTAATACGAGATATGTCATCTCATTGGTCAGCCCGTTTAAAGGCATGGTAGACATATTTAATAAGAGCGCGCCAAAGCCGGTAAAGAAACCGAGTGGCAGGATAACAAAACATATTAGAGGTGTTACCATGAGATTTGTGACCGGTGAGATGAGAGGAAAATTCTTGAAATAAAGAGCAACAAGAGGAGCTGTGCCCAGAACCGCAGCAACGGTTATGAGTGACGCTGTTTTTATTTTTTCAAATGCTTTTTTAAATAATGGCCTGTCTTCTGAGCCCTGCCCTGTACCGAATGGTACAGGGTCAAGTACATACCCGATAGAAAAAACCGCAAGAAAGGAAAGCTGAAATGAAAGCTCGAGGAGTGCGTCCGGTTTCCAGAGTAGAATGATAATTGCCGCGATCGAGAGAGAATTTAGCCACTGGCCTCTTCTTCCGATGAAAAGGGCCAGCATGTAGATAAAAACCATAACGAGAGAACGGACAGTAGGGGTGCTTGCTCCTGAAATCAATGCATACATCAATAAAACAGGCAGTGTCAGTATGACCGCTGTCTGCGTGGGAGTTATATATAAGGTCATCCTCTCAAGAAATTTCGACGGCAGGAATTTAACAATCATTTTTGTAAATTTAAAGATTATAAAGGCAAGCAGTCCGAAATGAGTTCCTGATATGCTCAGGAGATGTGCAAGCCCCGTGGAACTGAATGCATCTCTCATTTCGTGACTTATGCCTTTCTTAAGCCCGGGAATTATTGCCTTGAGAAATGATGCATTCTCTGTGGAAAGGCTGTTGTCCATAATTTCCCCGAGTTTCTCGCGTTTTGTATTTACCCAGGATGTGAATGCCTTTTCCGTGCCGATGAGCTGCATCTGTCTTATATAGCCAATAGCCGAAATGCCGTCCTTTTTTGCATCATAGGAATATAGTCCCGGATTGCGTAAGACATGAGGCTCTCTTATTTTTGCGGTAACACCGACTCTGTCAGCAAAAGAGGGCAAAAAATATTCGGATGTTCCACTTTTTTGGAATATTTCCGGCAGGGTAGAGAGTCTTATTTTGCCATTAACAGGCCTGCCCTCTATATATACCTCATCAATAGTAAATCGGCCTTTTTCTCCGGACATCTCGGGCACATCAATAACAGTGCCTTCCAGGTATACTTCTCGGTCCGGTAACTGTATTTCCGGAAGTATCTCGTGTCGTATAAGAGTGTAGAAAAATCCAAATATGAATACGAGGATCAGGGAGAATTTTACAAATTTGCCCCCTTTGATAAAGGTCGACTGGGGGGATTTAAGGGGGATTAGGAAAAGAAAAACAGATGCAGCAACGCAGAATGTAATAATTGAAAAAGGGAAAAAGGGGAAGAAATTAAATGCAGCAATGCCGGATATAAAGGCTACGGCAATAGATATCATCCCATCTTTGATTTTATGACCTGAGCGACTTCTTCGGCGAGGGCGGTAATCTTGTGCATATTGCTTCCTTCAACCATCACCCTGATCTTCGGCTCTGTTCCGGAGGGCCTGACAAGAATTCTGCCTTCACCCAGTCTTTTCTCGGCTTTTTTAATGGCAGCCTTTACTGAAGGGAACTTCTCTATACTCGCAGGTTTTGGCACGGGCACATTTACAAGAACCTGGGGATACGCCGGTATGGCAGACGCGAGTCTGAAGAGGGATTTTCCTGTTTTACACATTATGGCAAGCACCTGAAGGGCTGTTATTGCAGCGTCTCCCGTGGTATTGTAATCCATAAAAATAATATGACCTGACTGCTCGCCTCCAAGATTACAATCCTTCTTGAGCATCTCTTCAACAACATATCTGTCTCCTACCTGTGTCCTTACAAGATGTATGCCCGATTTTTTTAAAAGTATCTCAAAGCCGATATTGCTCATTACGGTAGCAACAACAGTATTATTCCTGAGCTCTTTTTCTTTCTTCATGTCCAGGGCGCATATCGCCATTATCTTATCACCATCAACTATACCGCCTTTTTCGTCACAGAGAATTGTCCTGTCTCCATCGCCGTCATGGGCGATACCGACATCAGCCTTATGCCCTAAAACCGCCCTCTGCATATTTTCAGGATGCGTCGAACCACACCTGGCATTTATGTTTTGTCCATCTGGTTTGTCGTTAATTGCCACAACATCTGCACCCAGCTCACCAAGCACCAGCGGTGTAATCTTATAATTGGAACCATTGGCACAATCGACAACGATCTTTATGCCTTCGAGGGTCTTGCCTTTTGGAAAAGTCGCCTTTACGTACTCGATGTATCTGCCTGCTGCATCATCCACTCTGAATGCCTTACCAATTCCTGCTCCATGGGGCCTGATTCTCTCCAGCTTTTCCGAGAATACAGCATCTTCTATCTCTCTCTCTATACCATCAGGAAGTTTTAACCCGTTAGAAGAGAAGAATTTTATTCCGTTGTCATCAAAAGGGTTATGCGATGCAGATATGACAATCCCGGCGTCAACCCTTAAACTCCGTGTGGCAAATGCAATGCCGGGTGTTGGCATAGGACCAACGAGGACAACATTCGTTCCCATAGAACATATTCCCGATGTAAGTGCACTCTCCAGCATATAACCCGACAGCCTAGTATCCTTGCCTATCAGAATCATGTCACGGCCGTTTTTTTTCTTCAGTACGTACGCTGCAGCCCTCCCAATCTCAAAAGCTATTTCACCTGTCATTGGAGGATAATTAGCCTTGCCTCTGATGCCGTCTGTTCCGAAAAGCTTCAACTTCTTAAAACTTTTGGTTTTTTTGCGGGTAGTAGCCATTTTTATTTACTCTTCCCTACAGATATATTAACGCTCACCACGTGAGTATTTATTCTTACATTTTCTTTCATGATATCCAGGTGAGCATTGTACTGCAAACTGTTGGTAATCCCGCTAATGTCTATCGGTTCTGTCTTGGCAGTATAAATCCTTTCAATGACACTTTTCGGTCCCTCGATACCGATCACTCTGGGTGTTACAACTATTCCCTCAATGATGAAACCCCTTGCAGGTGAACCGACAATTACAGGCCTTACTGTAACGTCTTTTTTTATTTTCTCCTCAACCATCAGTCTGACTCTCTGGGGCGAGATCTTGTTTAAGGTGAGTGTTTTGGGCAATGTTATATTATCTGCAGACAGCGGGAAAAAAGTCTTCCCCTCTTTAATCTTACTGAGGTCAATAATGATATTTATATCCTCTTTTTTTAGTTTATCCAACAGCCTCTCCTGCCCCTCTAAAGTAATGCCTATTGTCCTCGGGCTTTCCACAACTTCGAGATGAGCCGGGATATTTCTAAATCCCAGGGGGACATCCATGCTGATTACAGAGCGTCCTTTTGAGACAACAAAAAACCACAGCATAACTGCCAGAATAAATGAAGCCAGCTTAAGCCATGGATTTGTCGTAATAAAAATGTTAAATCTACGCTTCATGTTTCCTCTTTTCCGGAGATGCGAATTCTTCCGTAAGAAAATGTCTCAGGGAACCCATATCCACGTTTTTCTCAAGCTTACCGCCTACAGCAGTGGCAATACTACCGGTTTCCTCAGAAACGATAATCACAACTGCATCTGTCTCTTCAGATAATCCGATACCTGCACGGTGTCTTGTGCCGAATGCCTTTGAAAGTTCTGCACTCAGCGTGAGGGGGAGAAAACATCCTGCTGCAACAATCCGGTTCCCCCTGATAATCACAGCACCGTCATGAATCGGAGACGTTGGATGAAATATACTCAAAATTAATTCTCTTGATACCTTGGCATCAAGCGGAGAGCCAATCTCTATAAAATCCCTTAAGCTGGTCTCCCGCTCAATTACGACTAAAGCACCAATCTTTCTGTTTGCGAGGGAAATAGACGCCTTCACAATCTCTTCAAGTGATTTCAGTTCTTCTGCTGACGTAAAGGACGGTATAAAGCGTGCCTCGCCCATCTGTGCCAGCGCCCTCCTGATCTCGGGCTGGAATAATATAACAAGGGCAAGAACTATCTGTGCCCATAGACTCTGGATTAGCCAGTCCATTGTATAGAGCCCCATATACCCTGACAGCAGAAATGCGATGAGAAGTACAACGAGACCAATAAGTATTTGAAAGGCTTTGGTCCCTTTTATGATTAACAGTATCCTGTAGAGGATTACAGAAACTAACAGGATATCAAGTATATCCTGCCATCTTAACTGTTCCAGAATTCCCACTTGTTTTCTCCCTCTCAATATTCTCAAGTAAAGGGGCCGGAAGTTCCAATGAAACCCGTATTATTATAGCAGGTTCATAAAATTGAGGCGCATCCCATGTGCAACAATTAAGTAAATCAAAACTTTAAGGCCAATGATGCATGATTCAGGATTATGTTCGCCACGTCGATGATCCGCCTGGGACTGGGCAAAATTGGCATTTAACAACGATTGAAAAAAATAAAAAATTTACAATATATAGGCCCTGCCAGTTAAGTAAATAAAATGTCCTGTGATTGAAAGTTCATCTCCCTTCCAATCATCGGGCAGGGGCCAGTACGGCTCGGCATCTGTTAATGCTTTCAGAGCAGCCTTATCAAGGAGGCTGTAACCTGAGGTTCTCACGAGATTGACACCTCCAAGGCTTCCGTCTCTCCTGATAGAGAATCTTATGTAGAGTTCTCCGGAAATGCCCAGATTTGCCGCCTTTTGCGGGTACTCCCATATACTTTCAATCTTTTCTTTGAGCATTCTCATATACCCGCGATGGTGAAACTCCGGCACATCAAAGGTCAGGTCTTTTTCCTGAGCATCTCCTTTCCCGGCATATTTTTCAATAATCTCTTTATCGAAAAGAAAGTCTTTAGGTACTATAAGAGTACTTTCTGCACTGCCATCTTTATCTGTAAAAGGTGTCCCGGCCTCAGGTTTTGCCCTGCCTGGTTCAACCGGTACAGATTCGGTGCCCTGTCCAAACACTGTTTCCGGAAAGCGTTCTTCTTTCTCAGGTTTTTTGAAGAGAGAAGGGCTTTGCCTTGTGGGTAACTTTACCGTTCCGGGGATTGTCATTTTTTCCATGATAGAACCAACGATATCCACGTAAAGTAGAGGAGTGGACGTTTTGGTTTTCATTTCGGGATAGAACACTATCAGAACGATAAAAAGTACGAGATGAGATAACAGTGACGCAACTATATAATTATGTAATCTCAATTCAGGGGTCTTCTAAAAAAGTTTAGGTAACTGAAAAAAGTGGATAGTCCGAGGTCTTTCTCGAACCAGAGCCTCAAGGCTGTATCCTGCACATGACTTCTTTTATGGAGGTTTATTATTTGTTCAATGCGTTTGTCACTTCGTAAGAAGTATCTTCTGAGTCTTTCCATCAGTTTAAACTGTCTACGAAATGTTTTGTTCCACTGTTTTTCATAGTCCTTTGGGTTAGTCCTGACAATAGCCTCTGCAGC
>CAYFYW010000247.1:0-2933 GCA_964347425.1 uncultured Nitrospirales bacterium | reverse complement strand
CAAAAATATTTTTCATTTTATATTTTTTCTAATTTTTTTACGAAAGAGCCAAATAAACTGTGTAATCCGTATAATGAACATTTACGAGGAGGAAAAATGAAAAAAGCTTTTTTATTTGTCTTTATATTGTCTTTTTGGGTTTTCACTGCACACGGGGCAGCTTTGAAAATTGGTTATATAGATTTAGACAAGGCGATAAGCGAATCAAATGAATGGGAAAAGGCAAAAAAAACGCTAGAAGACATGCGCAGGACTAAACAGACACTTATTGATGAAAAGGGTAATGAAATCAAGAAACTTGAGGAAGAGTTAGAAAAACAGGCCTCTATCCTGACTCCTAAATCTATCGAGGACAAACAGGATCATCTCAAAAAAGTTTATAGAGATTACCAGAGAATGGCAAAAGACTTTCAGGAAGAACTTCAAAAGAAGGAAGCAGGGTTCATTCAGGAAATTCAAAAAGACTTGGTAGAAGTTGTTAACAAGATTGCCAAAGAAGAGGATTACACCATTATTTTTGAGAGAAGAATAAGTGGCATACTATATTCCCGGAAGGAAATTGATATAACGGAAAAAGTAATTAAAGATTACAATGAAATTACTAAAGCTGAATAATCTCTGTGCTTCTTATAGGAAAAGCTGGGGTGTTTTTTTCGGACAAAGCAAAAAAAAATGAAACTTAGAGAAATAGCTGAACACATTGGAGGCAGAATAGTCGGAGATCCGGAGATAGATATAACGGGTGTTTCAAGTATACATGATGCAAAGCCCGGAAACATAACCCTTATTGCTGATAAAAAGTACCTTGGAGAGGCCTGCAAAACAAACGCTTCGGCAATAATTACGACAAAAAAATATATAAAGGACCTTTCTGCAAGTATAGTTGTTGTTGATAATCCTCATCTTGCCTTTGCCAAAGCATTGGAGATCTTTTACAGCAAGCCTCTCAAGCCGAGTGGTATAAGTAAAGATGCCGTTTTGGGCGGTAATATAAATTTAGGAGAGGACGTTTCAATTCACCCATTAGCATATATCCATAGCAATGCGACTATAGGAAATCGTGTTATCATATTTCCCTGTGCATACATAGGTGACAAAGTGTCTATTGGAGACGACTCCGTAATACATCCCAATGTTACAATTGGAGAGAATGTTAAAATCGGCAGCGAAGTTATAATACATCCAGGGACTGTTATCGGTTCTGACGGATTTGGCTATGTTCAGTCAAAAGAGGGACATTATAAAATACCGCAGGTTGGTGGCGTTGTAATTGAAGATGGTGTTGAGATAGGTGCAAATGTTGCAATTGACAGGGGAACCGTCGGTAATACCGTTATAGGAAGCGGTACAAAAATAGACAATCTTGTCCAGATTGCCCATAATGTAAAGATTGGAAAAAACTGCATTATAGTTGCCCACGTTGCTATAGGCGGAAGTGTGGAAATTCAAGATGGAGCTATTCTTGCGGGTCAGGCCGGAGTGAGGGATCATGTAAAAATCGGCAAAGGCGCCATGGTTGGTGCTCAGTCGGGTGTGGGCCACGACATTTCTAACGGAGAGGTATTTTCGGGAAGCCCGGCCATACCTCACAGGACCTGGTTGAGGGCGCAAGGGATTTATTCAAAATTACCTGATTATATTAAACGACTGCAGGAGCTTGAAAGAAAAGTAAAAAAGGAGGGGCATTCCGATGCTGGATAGTAATGAAATTCATAAAATAATGCCTCATAGATATCCATTTCTTCTGATCGATCGGATTATTGAATTACAGCCACATGTAAAGGCAGTTGGACTTAAGAATGTTACCATTAACGAACCCTTTTTCCAGGGTCACTTTCCTGACAATCCAATTATGCCCGGAGTACTCATTATAGAGGCAATGGCACAGACTGCAGCGATACTTGCATTCCAATCCGGAGTTGAAGGTAAAACGATCTATTTTATGAGCATCGAAAAGGCAAAATTCAGAAAACCGGTAGTTCCGGGGGATCAATTGAGACTCGATATAAAGGTATTGCAGACCCGTAATAACGTATGGAAATTTTCCGGTGCAGCCTTTGTCGGCGATAAAGTTGTGTCCGAGGTTGACTTTACGGCGATGTTGATTGAGAAGGAATCATAAGATGGGTACAAAAATACATCGAACGGCAGTTGTTGCATCAGGTGCTAAACTTGCAGAGGGAGTAAATATAGGACCGTACTGCATTGTCGGGAAAGGAGTAAAAATAGGCAAGAACACCCGTCTGTTATCTCATGTTGTCATTGAGGATACGGAAATCGGTAAAGACTGTATGGTGTATCCATTTACTTCGATAGGCCTGCCCCCTCAGGATATCAAATATAAAGGTGAGAAAACAAAAGTCAGAATCGGCAACAGAAATATTATAAGGGAATACATAACAATCCATCGTGCATCCATTGGTGGAGATAACGTAACTGAAATAGGAAGCGACAATTTTTTGATGGCCTATGTTCATATAGCCCATGACTGCAAAATAGGCAATTCGATTTTAATGGCTAATGCAGCAACACTTGCCGGCCATGTAATGGTGGGGGATTACGCGGTTATTGGCGGACTGGTTGCAGTCCACCAGTTTACGAGAATAGGAGCTTATTCAATGGTAGGGGGTTTTAGCGGTGTCGGGCAGGACATCCCACCCTATACTACGGCTTCGGGCAACAGGGCCAAGCTCTATGGATTAAATATAATTGGCATTAAGAGACACGGCTTTGATGAGCCGGTAATCAGAGGACTTAAACAGGCTTACAAAATTTTGTTTCGCAGTAAACTAACGCTTAAGGCGGCAATAGAGAAGGTAAAGCTTGATGTAAAACAGACGAACGAAATTAAACATTTAATCAGCTTCCTTGAACAAAACAGAAGGGGGATATGTCGTTAAAGACTTAAAGCTGCAGACTTCATCGACAAAAAC
>CAYFYW010000246.1:0-7939 GCA_964347425.1 uncultured Nitrospirales bacterium | reverse complement strand
ATAATGTTCCCTATGTTAGCTCTTATGGCATCTTCCGGGCTGCAGAAAATCAAGACCATAGAAATCAGGAAATTCGTAGTTTTCAGTGTTGTGGCCTCTTCACTTGTGGTTGCGATATTTGCGTATCTCCCCTTTTTGCAGACGATGAGCCTGGTAAATCTCAAGGATGCCGGCAGATTTTTGAATTCCGTTGATTCAGAAAATATAGAAGTTTTAACATTACCTGCAAAAAATACTACTGTCAATCCGGCAGTTTCTGTTCCGATACTTGACCTTTTTACAGAAAAAGAGATTTATTATCGTTATGATGAGAGTTTTACACCTTCCCCTGGAAAGATTAAAGAATCATCACTGAGGTTCACCTGGGAATATAAGAACCCTGAGTATTATTATACTGCTCGCAAGAGTTCCAGGGATAATTCGACAGTTGCAATAGTCTCTAATGGCCCTGTGAGAGAACTGCCAGGGTCTGTTGAGCAAAGGCTAATAGGATATAAAAAAATAAGGGTTTTTAAAAATTCACCAAGCCTATTTCGTTATAGACCTTTCGTAACGGTATACCAGCCTTAGAATAGATGTTTGTGGTTACCACGTCAATTAAAGAGCCGAACGAAAGCCCATGCAGACGGCTCTTGCTCCCGGCATGTTCCAGTAACGGCTCGATGACAGCGCGGTCCCGGGCTCGAGATCCCAGGAACCGCCGCGAAGCAGTTTGGACTCACCACTACCCGGTCCTCTGGGATTGTGTTTTGGGCTGTTTTTGTAATATCCTTCTCCATGCCAGTCTGAAACCCATTCATATACGTTGCCCGACATGTCATGCAGACCCAATTCATTAGGTTTGAAGTTTCCCACCGGCGCTGTATAAGCATATCCATCGTCATACCCTTTCCAGATACTCACTCCGGACAATTCCTTTTTTGCTGACTCGTCTGCTATATTTCCGGATGGCTCCCCATTACCCCAACTATATTTATACTTCTTTCCGCCACTCCTCGCTGCATATTCCCACTCTGCCTCTGTAGGTAGCCTGTAGTTCTTCCCTTCTTTTTTACTCAACCATCTGATATACTCATTCGCATCGTTCCAGCTTACACAAACGACAGGGTCTCTTTCTGTCTGGGGAAAACCTGCATTGCGCCAGTTATAGTCCCTTTTCTTTTCCTCTCTATCCCCCATCCAGCCATGACATCCATCCTGCTTTTCTGCCTCGGTCCTGTAACCTGTTTCATTAACAAATGTTCTGAATTCCCCTACTGTTACCTCATACCTTCTTATATAAAAATTATCCACACAGACCTCGTGAACGGGTTTCTCACTCGAAGACACATTCCTGAAAATATCTCCCATTTGAAAGCACCCGCCTTTCACAAAAACCATATCTTCAGGCACCTTCCTCAATTCTTCATCCATCTCCGCTGGCTTAAAGGAGGAGATCTCTGCCTGAACAGGGGAGATCGATAGTATCAACGATAGAATGCTGATAAGTGTCATGGATGAAATCATTATTATCTCTTTACCCCAAAACTATGCGGCCTGAATAGATAAATTTACTCACTACTGTCCAAAACAATCGTATATCCCCTATTACCTCTTTCATCAAAATGAGGTCTGACATTCAAAAAAAATAGTTCGCCCCGGCGAATCTCTGATCGATTCAATGTGTTTATGAGGTCTTCAGCCTCCGTAAATACTTTATTTTGGACAGGTATGAAATTTACTATATCACAAAATATTTTACCTGACAATTTTGGAAAATATTATTGGTTTTACAAAACATGTCTTCTTACAATTCTATTCTTTTTTCTGTTTCGTGTACAGAACTTTTGGGGTCAGAAGGGCGAAAGTCTTCTTACGGGGCTTATTAAAACGTGACGGTTTCAGGTGCCTTATCGGAAACCTCTTGTGCAGACTTTCCTGTATTGTGTATTAGTATTCCTTATAACAGGTTCATAAATTGACAAAACAGTAGTTCTGTGATATTTTAACAAAAAAATTTTATTGGAGGGGGGAAACAAATGGAAAGTGCAACCTTTGGATTCATTGCTTCCGGGCTATTTGTGGGTCTTTTTTTTGGCTTTATTCTGCAGCGCGGAAGATATTGTATGAATACCGCTTTCAGGGATACTATCTTTATCAATGACCTTACCCTTTTCCGCGCGTATGTACTTGCATTGATTATTCTGATAGTTGGTGCCAATTTGCTTTCTGATGCCGGGTTTTTCAGACTGGTGCCTCAGACATTCTACCCGTTATCAAATATTATTGGAGGTTATATCTTTGGGCTTGGTATAGTCCTGGCGGGCGGATGTGGAAGCGGCGTGTGGTATAAGATTGGTGAGGGACAGTTGGGCGCAGGGGTTGCAGCCTTAGGTTTTCTTATAGGTGCAAGCGCCACTACAAACGGCTTGTTAAACCCCGTTTATAAAACCTTAAGGAGTGTTGCAGTTCCTATTGCCGGCAAACGTAATGCCCGTTTGTGGGAAATCTTTGGTGACGGCATGACAGAGAAATGGATAGTAATTGCTCTACTGGCTATTGTGGCTGCTATTTTCATCATTAAAGGCAAGCCATTTACGTTAGGCAAGCAAAAAGGATTTTACTGGTCATTAACAGGTGTGCTCGTTGGCATTACGGGTATAATTGCTTTCTGGGCAGCCGAGTACTGGGGCGGGTTTGCAAGAGGTCTTAATTTCACGACTCCGACATCTGAATTAATGAATGTAGTAGTCTCAGGAGATTCAAAGCCAATGTTTTTTCCAAAGTATACATTAGGTCCTTTTAAAGTTACATGGTCAATCTTTAATGTCATCGGAGTTCCGTTAGGGGCATATATCAGTGCCAGAATTTTGAAAGAGCACATGTGGAAATCTCCCCCTTCAACAGAACTCATAACGGTCTTTTTCGGGGGCCTCATGATGGGTTTTGGTGGTATAGCCGGAGGCGGTTGTACCGTGGGGCAGGCCCTTACGGGAGTTACGACACTATCTATCGGGAGTATCGCTGCTACGATCTCCATGATTTTGGGCAACTGGACAATGGTTTATTTTAAATTCATTAAGCCTATGCAGGATTAGATTGGTGATTTAATTTAAGGCAAAGTGGTTATTGATGCACGTAATCTGCAATTAGAGGAACTTTTTAGACGGCTCAGAGAAATACTGGCCTCAAAAATTGGAACGGAAGTTTTTATTGAGATCCTGTTTGATACGCATACTGACACTAAAAAAATAAAGGCTTTTGTTTCAATGTCAGGCTGTCAGATGGAGATCGGGGAGAAAGAAGGAGATAAAATCCTGCGAATAACAGGGAGTCCCTGCTGTGTTTAACGGTGGTATTTCAGTAAAAAAAACGTGTAGAATGCCTGTAGCAGATGTATAATTAACTATTTTAGGAACGAGGGTAGTGGCCCTTCCAAAAAAACCTTGAGAGGAGGGTAGTCACATGAAGAAGATGTTAGTGGTTGTTTTGAGTGTAGTTTTTTTAGTCTCAGGGCTATTTTTAGTCTCTTGCAAGAAACAGGAGCCTGCTGTGGAAAAAGAGACTGTTACCGAACCGGTCGAGAAGGAAGCCCCTGAGGTGGCCCCTGAGGAAGGCGCCAAAGAGGAAGCTGAGACAGGCGGATATTAAAAGACTAAAAGATAAAAAAAGTTAATAAGACTGTTATTTTCGGGGCAGACATTATGCTGCCCCGAAAATTTTTATTTAATGAGGCATGAGTTTCCTTCCTGATAATCCACGGCATTTTCTTAATTCTCTGCCGGTTAATAAAAAGAACACCACCGTTATTCTCGGCGGTGGTCTTGCCGGACTTTCCGCCGGTTTTTCCCTGGTTAATGCAGGCCAGCCTGTTGTTGTATTCGAAAGAGATTATGTTGTAGGAGGTCTTTCAAAAACAATAGATTATGGTGAGTTCAGGTTTGACCTGGGCGGCCACAGGTTTATTACAAAAAACGAGAAGATAAGGCATTTTGTAAGCCAGCTGTTAGAGGGGGAATTTCTAACCGTACCACGTAAAAGCAAGATCTACATGCGCAGGAAGTTTTTTGACTACCCTTTAAGACCTTCCAACGCCCTGTTTGGACTGGGTATATCCACGACTTTGAAAGCGGTTAGCGATTATGGCATAGAAAAGATAAAGAATTTTTTTAGTCCATCTGTCAGTGTCTCGCTTGAGGACTGGGTGGTGAATAATTTTGGCCGCACCATGTTCAACCTCTACTTTAAAGAGTACAGCGAAAAGGTATGGGGTGTTGAGTGTAAGACCATAAACAAAGAATGGGTATCGCAAAGAATAAATGGCCTTTCATTGTGGGTAGCGATAAAAAATGCATTTTTTAAATTTAGCGGACGGGAAGTTGATACGCTGGTTGATAAGTTTATTTATCCGCCAATGGGGATTGGACAGATTTCCGATAAATTAAAGGCGAAGATAGAAGAGGAAAACACTGTGCTTACAAATACCAGGGTTGCAGAGATAAATCATAAGGATTTTTTGATAAAAAGTGTGACGGCAGTCAATTGTGGACAAATCCATAATGTTGGAGGCACTGAGTTTGTCTCCAGCATACCTTTAACGAATTTTATACATATGCTGGAGCCACCTGCTCCGGAAGAGATACGTGAGGCAGCCTCCCGGCTGAAATATAGAGACCTCGTGATAGTTGTGGTCATGCTCAACCGGGAAAGGGTTACTGACCTTACATGGATGTATCTGCCAGAAAAAGATATACCTCTGGGCAGGATACATGAACCAAAGAACTGGAGCCCTGACATGGCACCCAAAGGAAAGACCCACATTGTTTCTGAGTATTTCTGTTTTGATGGAGATGAGGTATGGAATTCAAGTGATGAGGAACTCACGGCTTCTACTGTGGAGCAGCTGGAAAGATTAGGGTTTGTCAGGAAGAGCGAGGTTATTGACAGCTGTGTTGTCAGGGTACCCAAAGCTTATCCACTTTTTGTAGTCGGATATACAGGACATTATAATAAGATTTTAAGATATCTGGAAAACTTCAAAAATCTGCACATAGGTGGCAGAAGCGGGATGTTCAGATATTATAATATGGACCACGCGATTGAATCCGGCATTGAAGTTGCCGAGAATATTCTCAAGAAGCCGCAAAAAGAAAAAGTCAGTAATTTAGATTGTTCAGGGAAAAAGTTCTTTCTGACTCCTCTGAACTGACACCTGCAGACTGTATTTATAATTTGATGAAGTGTGCCCTTATCATACCTTCATGGGTTCCGGAAGATATATTCTCCGCTGAGACAGCGGGCTCTCAGATAAACTACTGGCAGCCTCTTGGAACGCTTTATGTCGCCTCTTCTTTATTAAGAGCAGGTCATGATGTAAGATTTCTTAACGGCGCCTTTATGACTTACCCCGAGATACTGAATGAAATCTCGATTTATGGGCCCGAGTTTATCGGTATCTATTCAACCACTTTTGGCTGGAACAGGGCTGTCAGGACAGCATTTGACATCAAGCAAATTTTAAAAAAAGTTTTTATTACAGTTGGCGGTCCCTATCCGATAGCAGCGCAGGAAAAATGTTTTGCTGACTCTTCAGCTATTGACGCAGTAGTCACCGGAGAGGGTGAGATAACAGTGGTTGAAATGATCCAGAGGTTATCTCATGAAAAGAATCTTTCAGGTGTTGAAGGTGTGGTCTTTCGACAGGGCCGGGAGATTATAAAAAACCCGCCTCGCCCTTTTATTTCAGACCTCGACTCCATCCCTTTTCCTGCACGGGAGCTGTTAGGCAGTGCAAAAGACTATATCCCTCCTCCGGCCACATATAAAAGGAAGCCTGTGGCTGTTGTTATTACTGCGAGGGGCTGTAGCAGGAGATGTATTTTCTGCTTCCAGATGGATAAACAGAGGAAGAGCGGTATACGATACCGGAATGTGGAGAATGTTATTCAGGAGATAGAAGTCTGCCTGAAGCAGGGGTACAAAGAGATAAAATTCATAGATGACACCCTTGCTGCTGATTATGACAGGGCGTTGCAGTTAGCAGGTGAGATAAAAAAGCGAAGGCTCAATTTTACATGGTTTGCCTCCGCGTGTGTTCATCAGGTGGATAAACCGCTTCTTAAGGCATTTAAGGATGCTGGCTGCTGGGCAATACTCCTCGGGGCTGAAAGCGGCGTACAGAAGAACCTGAATGCCATAAGAAAAGGGATAACACTTGAGCAGACACGAAGGGCAGTTAAGGCGGCCAAGGATGTGGGATTAACGGTCTATACCCCCTTTATTTTTGGTATTCCGGGAGAAACTTTTGAGGAGGGTTTGAAGACTATTGAATTTGCCTGTGAAATAAATCCTGACATTGCAAATTTCCATGCCCTTACACCATTTCCCGGCACAGAACTTTATGACAATATTGATAAGTACGGTACATTGTCTGGTGACCTCACGGATTTTACCTATCAGGGTGCAGCATTTACACCTCATACCATGACAAGGGATGAGATTGTGATGCTCAGGCAGATGGCCTTTAAACGGTTTTACTCAAGACCAGGGTATATTCTGGGTAGAGTATTTGCTCTGAGGAATGTTAATGATGTAAAGGCTGCAGCAAAAGGGGTTAAAAGCCTGTTGTGGCTCTGGGTGAAGAAGGATATCTTCAGAACTCATTCATCCAATTGAGCCAAAAACCTCAATTAGCCACAGAGAATCCCGTAAATAATAAACATATAACGGGGCAGGCACAGATTTCACAGATTTTTTAAAAACTCTGTGATTAATAATTTCCAAACACCAAATCCGAAATTCCAAATAAGCTCCAAATATCGAGCACTTTGTTAAGTCATTAAGTCATTGATAAAACTCAATCGATTAATGACTCAATGACTGAGTGACCTTCGTGACAATCAGGATCTGTAATTTGGTTATTGTAATTTTGTCATAGTTATTTGCTTTGTTTGTTTTGGTCATTGTTATTTCCGGTGAGTTTCCCATCTGCGCCCTCTGTGGCAAAATAAATACTCTGTGCAAGTCTGCAATATCTGTGTTAAATTCCACTAGTTTTTATATGAAGTATTAAATTTTTTTACACATATTGTTAAATATTTTTTTATTGACATTTTTTAAAATTAGTGATAAATATTATAACAAGATAAAAAAAGAAGACAGAGTTGTTTTCTTTCTTTTACCAAAAAATCAGATTCTAATTACTTAAAAAACTGTTTCCCGATAATACCACACTCTATTTTAAGAAGGGGGCGGAGAGTGAAGGGGTTTTTAGGAAAAGACGACCGGGTACCGGAAGGTTAAACCATTCGTGTGCCCGGTTTTTTGTTAAAAAGAAATTGGAGTGAAATATGTTAGAGGGGGGGGTAGGGAATATTCAGTAATTTTCTTCAAGAGTCGTTGGAAAAGGAATGATGGTAAGAGCTTTAAAGTAATTCAGTTAAAGATATATATTTTTTTAAATCCCTTTAAACATATTATGAGTTATGAAAGGAGACTGAAAAATGTGTAACAAAAAAATAATAAATCGATGTATGCTGTTGTGTCTTGCGTTTCTGGTTTTTTCTTTGGTTATGCCAACGATGACTTACGCGCAACTCCATGGTGGTGCGATAGCAAAAGACTGTATACCTATTGATAGAGTTTGCGCTAATAGCGATGAATGTGACGATGGCAATGAATGTACGGAAGATATTTGTGACACGACAATATTTCCAGATACACATGAATGCTTTATAGAGGTAAGCTATAACGATAGTTGGGGTGATGATATACTGATAATGACGGTCGTTGATCAGCTTGAGACCGCTGCAGGTTTTATTATAACTACTGACCCGGATATCATCTCGGTATCAGGCAACACCACTTGCGTTGCGGGGAGTTTTCCAGTAGGTGGTTGTATCATAGGGCCTGGTCCAAACCCTGCGGACCCAAAGGCCGGGGGTGGAGCTGTGACATTTGT
>CAYFYW010000245.1:0-3556 GCA_964347425.1 uncultured Nitrospirales bacterium | reverse complement strand
TTGGAATTTATGCGTCATCTGGCAAAAATCCGGTGCTCAGACGGTTATAGGGGCTTACGTCTTTTCCGCGATTTTCTTCAATCCTGTCTCAGCAGCCTTTTGGGCTGCTTCCTTTTTGCTCTTCCCTTTGCCAGAACCATAATATTTATTTTTTACATACACCTTTGTTTCAAAAATCTTCATATGTTCAGGACCTTTTTCTTTAATGATTCTGTATTGTGGCAGTACCCCGAATTTTCCCTGGACAATTTCCTGAAATCTCGTTTTAAAATCAAAAAGCAGGTCCTTCTTAATAAGTGATTTTACTTTATCCTCCAGATTCCTGAGGCTAAAGTCCCTTGCTTTTTGAAAGCCACCGTCCAGATAAATAGCCGCTATGATCGCCTCAAATGCATTGGCAAGGAGAGAGGGTTTTTCTCTCCCCCCGCTTGCCTCTTCTCCTTTCCCCAGATGAAGGTGTGGTCCAATATCCAGTTTCAACGCAGCATTTGCAAGTGTTGACTCCTTCACAACATATGCCTTTATCTTTGAAAGCTCAGCCTCTGTATATTGATGATAGGTATTGAAAAGATAATCAGATATAATGAGCTCCAGAGTAGCATCACCGAGAAACTCGAGGCGCTCATTAAAAAGTTCGGACTCCCCTGATTTTTCCTTGGCGAAAGATTTATGGGTGAGGGCTTCTGTTATCAAAGCCTTTTTTTTGAATCTGTAACCTATTTTTTTTTCAAGATGCTGAATATTCTCTGAAGATGATACATGCATTTGTTCCACCAAAGCCAAATGAATTAGACATTGCTATATTTACGTCGAGTGCCCGCGACCTATGAGGTACATAGTCAAGGTCACATTCCGGATCAGGATTTGTGAGGTTGGTAGTCGGCGGTACAATATTATTAAAAATACTAAGAACACAAATAACCCCTTCAATACCACCTGAAGCCCCGAGGAGATGCCCCGTCATTGATTTTGTTGAACTCACCGCAAGTTTATATGAATGCTCACCGAAAACATTCTTAATAGCAACAGTTTCTAATTCGTCGTTGTATTTTGTGGATGTTCCGTGGGCGTTGATATAATTCATTTCTTCAGGACGTATCCCGCCATCCATGAGCGCTGCATGCATACATCTGGCTGCACCATCACCGTCCATCGAAGGCGAGGTTATGTGATAAGCATCTCCGGTCATACCATAACCAATGATTTCAGCATAAATCCTTGCACCCCTGTTTAAGGCGTGTCTTATTTCTTCGAGGATTAAAATACCCGCTCCTTCTCCCATCACAAATCCGTCCCTGTCTCTATCAAACGGTCTGCTTGCCTTTTCCGGCTCGTCGTTCCTTGTAGAAAGGGCCTTCATGGCAGTGAAACCTCCGACACCAAGCGGGGTTATGACAGATTCAGTCCCACCGGCGATCATTGCATCAGCATATCCCCCCTGGATTAATTTAAAGGCGTCCCCGATGGAATGGGTACCACTGGCACAGGCAGTCGCCACCGATGAATTTGGCCCTTTCGCTCCATAACGGATCGAAATCTGCCCTGAGATAAGGTTTATTATTGTCATGGGAATAAAAAAAGGGGTGATTCGCCTCGGACCTTTTTCGATAAGAATTTCCTTATAGCGTTCAATTGCCGGTAACCCACCCATTCCCGAACCAACAACTACTCCTACCCTGCGAGCGTTACCTTTTGTAACCTTGAGTCCAGAATCTTCCATTGCCATTACAGCAGCAGCAATGCCGAGGTGAATAAACCTGTCCATTTTTTTTTGTTCTTTGAATTCGACAAACTGGTCTATCTCGAAGTCAGGGACCTCCCCTGCTATCTGGCATGAAAATGCAGAAGCATCAAATTGCCTAATCCTCCTGATACCTGAGCGTCCTTCCAGGAGTCTTGTCCATGACTTTTCAGTACCGGTACCGAGTGGAGTGACCATACCGACACCAGTAACTACTACCCTTTTTTTCATACTATCGGGGACCTCTGTACAATGGGGCAGAAAATCAGTTTCCCGACTTGTTTTTTATATAATTGACGGCATCCTGAACTTTAATGATTTTTTCAGCATCCTCATCAGGAATCTCAATATTAAACGTTTCCTCAAAAGCCATCACAAGCTCTACCGTATCAAGGGAGTCAGCGCCAAGATCATCCATAAAAGATGCCTCGGACGTAACCTTCCCCGCATCAATGCCGAGCTGTTTTGATATTATATCCTTTACTCTTGTTTCAGTTTCCATTAAACACCTCCCAAAATTGCTCTTAGCTCTTAGCTCATAGCTCATGGCTTATGGCTCATAGTTTTTTACCTTTCAACTTTTAACTTGCGATATCTTGCTGTTTTTTTTGAGTCTCTTCTACATGTACATGCCTCCATTTATATGTAGCACCTGACCTGTAAGATAATCTGACTCCCGCGATGCAAGGAATACTACAGCATTTGCTACGTCTGCAGGTGTGCCCAGGCTGCCGAGCGGGATGGATTTCTTCATTTCTTCTCTTGTCTTTTCGGGCATAGCATCGGTCATGGCGGTTTTAATAAAACCCGGGGCAACTGCATTTGCTCTTATTCCACGACTGGCATACTCCTTTGCAATAGTCTTTGTAAGACCCACAATACCTGCCTTTGAAGCACTATAATTTACCTGGCCGGTGTTGCCTGTAAATGCAACAACTGAAGATATGCTTATTATTTTACCGTACTGTTGTTTAACCATCTGCCTTACCGCCTCTTTACAGCAGAGGAATGTGCCTTTCAGATTAACATTCAAAACCGTATCCCAGTCTTCTTCTTTCATCCTGAGTATCAATGCGTCTCTTGTAATGCCAGCGTTATTAACGAGAATATCTAATTTTCCGAATTCTTTTACAAATGTCCCGAATGCACGTGCAACCTCAGTCTGCATGGATACATCAAGCTTAATCGCAAGACTTTTTACTCCCAGTGCCCTGATTGACTGTGCGGTAATCTCTGCCTTTTCAACATCTGTGTCAACTACTCCAATATCCGCACCTTCTTTTGCCATTCCAATTGCCACTGCTTTACCTATCCCCTGAGCAGCGCCGGTAATAAATGCATGCATATCCTTAAGCTTCATATTTTCTTCATAAGTATACGTTATACTGGTTCTGAAAGAATCAATGGCATTAGCGGTATATAGTTTAAAGCCTGCATATTATATAATTTCATTTACAATATGGCAACCTTTTTGCCCGCTCCGGAAATACAAAAAATGCTCAAGCAATGAAGTCCGGAGACCGGGAGATTTTTATGAACAATGGACTTGAATAGCCCGTTTGCCTTCCCGCCCCTGGTTTCCTTAGGCGCCGCCAGAGGTGGGTAAACCATCTTTACTAAAGGGGGAAACCCTTAAAGTTGAGCAGTCAATAATAAAGTTAATCTTTCTTTAAGCCCCGTCTTGTGGGCTGGTAGCTTCACTTTCTGTTTGATGCCTGGGATAAATGCCCGTCATTGCTATAATAGTTTTTAATTTGTTATAATTTTAACTTTGAATAACTATAATAAAATGGGCCAATGAATAAATTTCTTATT
>CAYFYW010000244.1:0-5708 GCA_964347425.1 uncultured Nitrospirales bacterium | reverse complement strand
AAGATCCTCCTCCGCTATTTTAAACCCGTCCCCGGTAGACTCCATTGCCTTAAGTCTTCTCTTCGCCTCCCCGCTAAAAGGCGGGTAAGCCATAAGCAAACAATAAGATTCGTAACCACCCCTGCCAATCCTTCCCCTCAACTGGTGAAGCTGTGCAAGGCCAAACCTCTCGGCATGAACAATAAGCATAAGTGAAGCATTGGGCACATCCACACCTACCTCTATAACTGTCGTAGCAACAAGTATATCTATATCGCCTGACTTAAAAGAGGACATTATGGTTTCCCTTTCCTCCTGCTTTATCCTCCCGTGAATAAGTCCGATATTTCTGTCCGCGAAAATCTTCTTAAACGCCTCTGCTCCCTCGACAGCACACTTAAGGTCTCGCTTTTCCGAGCCTTCAATAAGCGGATACACAATATAGATTTGCCTGCCTTTTGATAACTCTTTATTCATTAAAGAATATATCTCATCTTTCTGCGACCTGAAAAAAACCTTCGTTAATACCCGTTTTCTCCCTGAAGGAAGTTCGTCTATCAGCGATATATCAAGATCCCCGTAGAGCGTCAGTGCAAGTGTTCGGGGGATAGGAGTTGCTGTCATAACAAGTATATCCGGATTAAATCCTTTTTTGCGCAGACTTGCTCTTTGAACAACGCCGAATTTGTGCTGTTCATCAATTATTGCAAGACCAAGATTTTTAAACGTCAAACGCTCCTGTATAAGGGAGTGAGTACCAATAATAATTTGTGTATTACCACTTGATATCCCTTCAAGATGCTTTGACCTGGCGCTCGACGTCAGTACCGTCACATTCAGACCAAGAGTTTTGACCATCTCCCGTATATTTATGTAATGCTGTTCCGCAAGGATTTCAGTCGGCACCATCAGGCAAGCCTGATAACCATTTTCTACTGCAATGAGCATAGACATAAGGGCGACAACAGTTTTCCCACATCCACCATAACCGTGAACAAGTCTGTTCATGGGTAAATCACTACTCATATCTTCCCTGATTTGATTAAAACCCCTTTTCTGGGCATCAGTAAATTTAAAGGGGAGCTTTTTGATGAACTTTTCGACCAGGAGACTTTCATCTTTAAAACGTATCCCTTTCTCTGAAACCTCTCTCTTCTTCATAAGTGCAAGTCCCAATTCAAGGAGAAAAAATTCATCAAAAATGAGGCGTCTGTGGCCGGGGCCCTGTCCGTCGTTCAGAATACCGACATCGTTAAACTCCTCGGGAAAATGTGTCTCTCTAATTGACCACCCTAAAGGCATTAATTCGTTTCTTTTCAGTATATCCTCCGGCATATAATCCTCCACCGGAGAAGAATAGGTATTTATCGTGTTAAACATTAAAACCCTGAGTTGCTTTGGTGAGAAACCTTCGGTAGCTTTATATACAGGCACTATCCTGGACGTGTGTATAAAGTCTTCCTCATTTTCAAGTCGGTTCGACCTGCCTACCGGACAGGCAGGCTCGATTCCGAGATGTTCGAAATCAGGATTTTCCATCACAAATCCAGAGAAGAAGTTTAGCGGATCGCCTTTCACCGCCCCGCTTAAGATTACCCTTTGTCCCTTCTTGAAATATTTCTCCATATATGGTTGGTTAAACCATTTGCATCTTAATAAACCTGTTTGATCTGAAACCACGATTTCAAAAATTTTCATACCCTTTTTAGGAGTAATAACTAACCTCGTTGAAAGTATCTCCCCTGCGGTTGTCGCGCGGTTTCCATAGGTAAGATCAGAGATTTTCTGTAAATTTTTTCTGTCCTCATAGCGCCAGGGAAAATGATAGAGGATGTCTTCTACAGTCTTTATTCCGATACGTTCAAGGAGTTGGGCCCTTCTGGGCCCTACTCCTTTTACATATCGTACAGATGTATCTTTTAATAGGGGGGAAGTAATCTTTGAAGTCTTCACACGATAAACGTTTTCACGTTTGTTCATCTTTGTGGGTCGGTTCCTCTTTGTCTTTTTCTCCCTCGCGCTGATATTCTTCCTGCAAACCAGCGGATGGTGTCTCTCCTGCCCTCATCTTGCCATATTCTGACTCGCTGATTATATCAACATCCCAACCTGTAAGTTTCATTGCCAATCGTACATTTTGGCCCTTTTTGCCAATAGCTACTGAAAGCTGCTGGTCGCTGACAACAACCATTGCAGATTTTTCTTCCTCATTTATCCCGATCCTTTCAACAGACGCTGGACTGAGGGCTTTTGCTATAAGTATTCTCGGGTCATCTGTCCAGGGTATTATATCAATTCTCTCTCCTTTTAGCTCCCTGACTATAGATTGCACACGCGTACCCTTCATCCCTACGCAAGCACCAACAGGGTCAATCGTCGGATTGTTTGAGTAGACCGTTAATTTTGTTCTTTCACCGGCTTCTCTGACAATGTCCTTTATGACAACAAGGCCTTCATAGATCTCGGGAATCTCCATTTTAAAAAGTTCTACAACAAAATTTGGATGAGCCCTCGAAAGAAGTATTACCGGACCTTTAGGAGTAAGTTTTACGTCTTCTATATACACCCTTATTGTTTCGCCCCTCTTAAGGGTCTCGTTAGACAGAGTATCTCTCTGCGGAAGAGTTGCCTCCGCCCTTCCAACTGTTATAAAGTAATTTCCTCTTTCCCTGCGGATTACTACACCACTTGCAATCTGTCCTATCTTGTCCTTGTATTCCTCATAGATAGCCTCTCGCTCCGCCTCTTTTACTTTCTGGAACAGTACCTGTTTAGCCGTCTGCGCAGCTATTCTCCCAAAATCAACAAGGTCTATTGGAGCCTCAACCATGTCACCTATCTTCCTGGATGAGTTCAGTTTCTTTGCATCATTCTGGGATATTTCCTCTTTCGAATCCGTCACTTTTTTGACTATTTTTTTGAACGCAGTTATGGAGATTTTACCCGATTTCGGATCCACTGCAATATTTATATCTGCCTGAAGTCCGTACTTCTTCCTTGCCGCAGACAACAGCGCAGATTCCAGCGTTCCAATAATAGCCTCCTTTGGTATACCCCTTTCCCTGCTCATTTGTTCGATGATATTAATCAGCTCCCGGTTCATAATTAGAATTTCACCTCCAGTCTTGCCCTGGAAATGTCCTTATAAGGTATAACCACTTTTCTATCCTTAGGCAAAAGCAATACAACATATTCATCTCCTGTTTCACTGATTTCACCAACAAAAAATGTCTGATTCTCTATTGGACTGGAGGTAATAACTCTTGCTGTCTTTCCGAAAAACCTCTTAAAATCTGCCGGGTTTCTGAGGGGTCTGTCAAGGCCCGGGGACGAAACCTCCAGTGTGTAAGAATATGGAATAAGGTCCTCTACATCAAGTACGGCCTCAACGTCACGGCTGACTCTCTCACAATCGTCAATAGTAACACCACCCTCTTTGTCAATAAATATCCTCAAAAGAAACCTCCTTGCCATTTTGGTCATCTCAATGCTTTCAAGATCCATTCCCATATCCCGTATTACAGGCTCTATAATCTCCCTGACTCTTATTTCCAGGTCTTTTATATCCATTAACCTATAAAACAAAAGAGTGGGAAGGCCCACTCTTTACCAGCACTCTTGATTCTCTACAAGAACAGTTATTCATAACATATTTCAGGCAAAAAAGCAAGGGATGTAACAGACGATTCTAAAAATGCAAGAAAGATAATCAAGCTTTTCCAAAACCGGCCCTTCTCAAAGGTACACTGTTAAACTACAGATTCAATAAGAGAAACTTTGCCAGGGCAGAGAACACAGAGATAGAATTAAATACAACTAAGAAATAACTCATTAATTTTTACAAAAATATCTTTCTTGCCACAGAGATCCCCGTTATTATATGCATTATATTTTACGGGGGCTAATTACAGTTTTTGGTCAAGTCGTAAACTCTATATCAAACATTCCATCTATAATAGAACTTTAAAGGTATTTCTTGCAAAAACACTATGATATAAATCATATAAAAACAGGTTCACGTATAATATAAAATATTGGGGTATAATTGGTAGTTAAAGTGGAACAAAAGAGACGGTGGGTATTAAAAATAAAAGGTATAAAATATAAGGAGGATTAAAAATGAGCAGGATAGGAGATGTATTTCAGACAGCCGACTGGAAGGCTGAAAAACATGTGCCGGTCATAGAGAGTCCGGACAAAGTAAAGGCAGATGAAAATTTTGAGGTGAAGTTAACTGTCGGAAAAGAAATCGCTCACCCCAACACCACCGAGCATCATATAAGGTGGATTCAACTCTATTTCAAGCCTGATGGAGATAAGTTTGCCCATGAGGTCGGAAATTTTGAATTTACTGCACACGGCGAATCAACTGAAGGGGCAAACGCCGGTCCGGTATATACACATCCTTCTGTTACCATATCGTTGAAGATAAAAAAAGCAGGGGTCTTTTATGCTGCGAGCTTATGCAATATCCACGGACTCTGGGAAAGTTCAAAGACAATGGAGATAAAATAGGACTTCTGACACCGGCAGGGGAGCAGGTACAGTATGAAGAACCAAAAAAGGATATTGGAAATCATCGGACATCTCAAAAAGAAGTATCCGCAGCCAAAGACCGCTCTTCATTTCAAGACCCCCTTTGAGCTTCTCGTGTCCACAATACTTTCGGCGCAGACCACAGATATGCAGGTTAACAGAGCAACAGAAAGACTTTTTAAAAAATATAAATCTATTAAGAATTTTGCAGATTCACCACTCAGGGGGCTCCAGGAAGATGTAAGTTCAGTAAACTTTTATAAGAACAAGGCTAAAAATATTCAGGGTGCGGCAAAAATGATTATCGAGAAATTCAGCGCAGAAGTTCCAAGGTCAATGGAAGAACTCGTAAGCCTGCCCGGGGTTGCGCGAAAGACAGCGAACATAATTCTTTATAACGCTTATAACCTGAACAAAGGGATTGCCGTGGATACCCACGTCAGGAGGCTCGCTTGCAGGCTCGGTCTCACAAAAAACGAAGACCCCGTCAAGATAGAGAAGGATTTGATGGGCATAACCCCTCAAAAGGAATGGGGGGTCATCTCTCATCTTCTCATATTTCACGGCAGAATGATATGCCAGGCAAAAAAGCCTAAGCACCAGGAGTGCATCCTCTATGAGATGTGTCCTTCTAATAACATCTGAGTAGAAAAGCGGGGGCATTCGCCCGTTAAACAACCCGGAGTTCATCCCTCAGTGCCCTGAGGAGCTTCAGGTTCTCCCCTATCATATCCGTCTCGTTGATTTCAAGAATAACACTGACGTCAGGACGAACCTTTATGAGTTCTCTGAGCGCTCTGAATTCCCTGCAGTCGGGGCTGAGAGGCCAATGGTCAGTGATGCCGCCATGTAAACCGTTGTTTCTATGCACATGCACGAATTGAATCTTCTTGATGCTGTCCTCATCGAGAGATCTTACAAACTCCACGGAGTCAAGCCCTGAAGATTCGACATGTCCGATATCAAGGGTGATGGAGTCCGCATAATTATTCCAGAACCACTTGACGTCTCCTGTGTCTGTAGCGTTCTCAAAGGAGACGTCTGCAATCGAGGTCAGTTCTTCCACTGCTTTTCTGAAGAGAGCCTCATATTCCCCTTTAAGCCTTTCCCCCCCGGGCGTCCTTTCGTCATGAAGGATCAGCGCAAGGTCTGCCCACTCTGCCATTTCCCGGATGTCCCTGAACATCTCTTCG
>CAYFYW010000243.1:0-7659 GCA_964347425.1 uncultured Nitrospirales bacterium | reverse complement strand
AATAGTGGTATTACGGTATATTTTAGTGGATATGAGGATATTATGAATAAGGCTAATTTTAATAAAATTATCGAGTTAAATAATTTTTTGAACAATATCTGCATTATTTGGATTAAACAGATTGGCACAGATAAATCTGCGATCATCTGCACTTTATCAGTGAATATCTGCGTTTTTTATTGCCATAGGTGACAGGAAACCCACCTGTCATTTTTTGCTTCTCTATAAACCGGCACCATGGTGTCACACGGCACAAACCTTTTATGACATCGCGTATGAAACGGACACCCCGACGGTATATAGGCCGGACTCGGAACATCTCCCTCAAGAACAATCCTCATCGTCTTTTTGCCAATCTCGTGTGACGGTACTGCGGAAAGGAGCGCTTCAGTATACGGGTGAAGAGGTTCCCTGAAAAGTTCCTCGGTTTTTGACATTTCCACAATCTTACCAAGATACATCACTGCAACATTGTCGCTAAAATGTTCTATTACATGCAGGTTGTGAGTTATAAACACATAAGTTAACTCAGAGCTTTTCTGTAAATCATCAAGAAGATTTATAATCTGTGCCTGAATTGATACGTCAAGTGCAGACAACGGTTCATCCGCAACTATAAGCCTGGGATTCACAGCCAGGGCCCTTGCAATACATATTCTCTGTCTCTGCCCTCCACTGAATTCGTGGGGATATTTATATAAGGCATCGCTGTCAAGTCCCACCTTCTGAAGAGTCTGTATCACACGGTCTTTAAACTCCGTTTTCTTTCCAACAACACCGCTTATCAGAAGAGCCTCACCAACAGTATCTATAACACGTCTCCGCGGATTGAGAGCAGCCAGGGGGTCCTGAAAAACAATTTGAAGACCTCTTCTGATTTTAGAAAGTGCAGCACCCCGGGCTTTAGTTACATCTATATTATCAAAAAAAATTTCACCTTCCGTGGGCTCGATCAGTTTAAGAATAAGCTTAGCAACCGTTGACTTGCCGCATCCACTTTCACCGACAAGGCCAAATACCTGAGACTCTTTAACTGAAAAACTGATATCATCAACTGCCCTGAGAAAGTTTTTCCCCTTAAAAGGAAAGTATTTTTTTACTGATTGCAGTCTCAGTATATCTTTCATAATTCAGTCGCCCTTATACAGCGGCTGAGATGTTCAGAGGTTTTAACAGGTATAAGCTCAGGTTCTCTCTCACAACATTCTCCAATCACATAACTGCACCTCGTTGAAAACTTACAGCCTTCAGGAAGCTCACTTATTTTAGGGACCTGACCCGGAATAGGGCTTAGTCGCTCCCCCTTTCTTTTAGGAAGAGATTCAAGAAGACCTTTTGTATAAGGATGCCTTGGATGGGTAAATATTGCCCGGACTTCAGCCTCTTCAACAATTCTGCCTGCATACATTATCTCAACCCTCTGTGCCCATTCTGCAATAATGCCGAGGTCATGAGTTATTAAAAGCAAAGACATCTTATTCTTTCTCCTTAGACTGTCAAGCAACTCAAGTATCTGGGCCTGTATAGTAACATCCAGGGCAGTTGTTGGCTCATCGGCAATTAAAAGAGATGGATTGCAGGCTATTGCCATTGCTATCATAATCCTCTGTCTCATACCGCCGCTCATTTGATGGGGATACTCTCTTATTCTCAGCTCAGGGGAAGGGATTCCAACTATCCTGAGAAGCTCTATTGATGTATTAAAAGCTTCTCTTTTTCTCATATTGCTATGGGTAACAAGCACCTCTGCTATCTGATATCCTATTGTAAAGACCGGATTAAGAGAGGTCATCGGCTCCTGAAAAACCATTGAAATATCTTTACCTCTGAGAATTTGCAGCTCTTTATCTTCTTTAAGAAAGATATCCTCTCCTTTAAAAAACACCTTGCCGGAGAACATTGCATTGGAAGGCAAAAGTCTCATTATGGAAAGTGCAGAAAGAGTCTTGCCACATCCGCTTTCACCGACAAGACCAAGAACGTCCTCCTGCGTCATTTTAAAGCTTATACCATCTACTGCTTTCTTTTGATGTTTATTAAAGGAAATTTTTAGATTCTCTACAGAAAGGAAATCTTGATGCATCGCTTATAACATCCTCTGAAGAATTTATCGATGGCAGAACTCCACTGTTTGCAGAACCTTTTATACAAATACATAGCAGCAATACTATTGATTTTTTTGATTTTACGAGATTAAGTTTATTTAATCGTACTGTCTTTGTCAAGGATATGTATGCATTCTCGGCAGAAAAAAATCGCCTGCTGCCCTGTCCGCCGTCAGGCGGGCAGGCTCATCCCGAAGTTTCTCAGTGTTTCAACATAGGGATTTGGGACCAAGTATTGACTTGAGTATTGGAAATCTGTTATTTTAGTAGTCATTTTAATCCAAGAAGAGGACTCTAAATTACAAAAAAGAAAGAGACAAACAGAAAACAACAAACTTCACATGCTAATAAACCGGGGAAAACCAGACCTAAAAAGACAAAAAGGAAACCCTCTAAAACTACCGCTAAAAAGACTAAGAAAACTACACTTTCGCCCAGAGAAAAAAAGATGCTTGGAATAAAGAAAACCCTTTTGTCACAGAGGGAGAGCCTCCTTAAAGAAGCGGGGGAAGCATTAAACACGCTTCCCGGAGAGATTAATTTCCCGGACATGGGAGATCAGGCGACAGCAGAGACTGACAGGGATTTCATGCTCCGGCTAAGGGACAGAGAGAGAATGCTCCTGAAAAAGATTGATGAAGCAGTTGAAAGAATCGATATCGGCACATTTGGAATCTGTGAAAAATGCAATAGTGAAATAGGCATAAAACGTCTTGAGGCAAGACCGGTTACCACGTTATGTATAGATTGTAAAACCCAGCAGGAAGAAGAAGAGAGAATAGCAGAAGGCGGATAATATCAGAAAATAGGTAGAATGGTCAATTTATTGCCTTTGTTTATCTAACTATATTTAAAAAAATAACCATCCCTTCTGCTGTCCCCCCAGCCATTCATATTTGCATCAACCGCATTTACTCCACCGAAATATAGATTCCTTTTACTCCAGGCATTTATTCTGTAATGTTTTTTAAGGTTCTCAAGGACATCGACAGGTATTTCAGGTTCTGCCTGAACAATACCATCCTCAAAGTGAATACGGGACGCCTCAATCGCTCTTTTTAACGAATATTTAAAATCTATAATGTTTATCAGCACATTAAGGATTGCCGTTCTTATCCGTTTGCTGCCTCCGCTGCCCAATACGGCTTCAACCCCTCCATTTTTCATAATAATTGCGGGAATCATCATTGATGACACTCTCTTGCCAAGAGGCATTGTGAAAAACCCCTCCGGGTGTAAGTCGTCTTCACCCATCATGTTATTAAGCATGATGCCGGTGTCAGGTATAAATTGCCCTGATCCCGCGCCATTTGACGTTGTCATTGACGCTGCATTGCCCTCTTCATCAGTTACACTTATATGGGTCGTTCCCTGCGTAGAAATAGACATCCTTTCGGAAATATGCTTTTTATAATTTTGAATCAAAGGAAATGTTACGGCTTCTGTAAAGGGATATCTTACCTTTCCAATCCAGTCTCCCTTTTTCATCGACCTGAAAGTATCCACTTCCTTCATTAACTCTATGAGGGTTATGAGATATTCTTCTGAATCATGCTTTAAAACAGAAAGATTGACATTTTCAAGAAGCTTTAAACTAAGAGCAAGCATAATTCCTCCAAAGGAAGGAGGCGGGTTGGTAATAATCTCTCTATCCCTGTACTTTATTAACAATGGTTCTCTTTCTATAACCGTATATGCTTCAAGATCTTTCTGAGTTACCAGTCCATTTTTTTCTCCCATTTTCTTGACAAACTTTTTTGCTACTTCTCCGCTATAGATATCGATACCATTATCAGCAATTTCCTGCAAAAAGTTTTTTAAGAGCGGATTATAAATCCTGTCATTCTCTTTTACATATCTGCCGTCCTTAACATAAATCTGGTTTCCATAGTCAGCTGATGTGAATATCGGTTTCAGGTAATTCAGGAGAACCTCCTGTTTTTCATTTATTTCGACACCTTCTTCAAGATACGTAATGGCAGGTTTGAGGATGGTCTTAATCGGAAGTGTGCAAAGATGTTTATGAATATACAGCAAGCCCTTAAAGGTACCTGGCACTGCTACCGAGCCATAACCTGAATGAAACATCTGGGTGCAGCCGGGAAATTTTACTTCAACAGGACTCATAACAGGCTTTATACCCTTTTCATTATTCAGACCAGGTGTATTGACAAAAAAATCAAAAAGGATATTTTTTTTATCTTTCTCTACATGTGCCAGTAAGAACCCCCCACCGCCAAGACTCGTCAATGTAGGTTCAGCAACGACCGATGTAAAACCGGCAGATACGACGGCATCAAAGGCATTGCCTCCCACAGCAAACATCTCAACAGCTGCTCTGCCTGTCAACGGATGACCTGATGCGACAGCCCCCTTCATCTTAAAAAAGTTCCCGCATTCTTTTAATCATCTTCGTGAAACTCCTGTCATCATTGTAATAGAATCTCTTCTGGAGATGCGAACCGGACCCCCGTCTCAGGATTTCTGGAATCTCTTTGAGATACTGATTGGATTTAAGTATTTCAGATACCGGTTTTACAAAACTGTAAAGGTCAAACACAGCCTCCTTCATTGAGTGCTTCCTGCCAAAAATTGGATCTACAAAAAAACCATCAAGTCCGTATCGTGCAGCCTGCCATTTGTTTGAACGGAGAATTTGAATATGCGGCTCGGGGTTTTCGTATTGTTCCGATACTGTTAAAACAAGAGCCTGTATTAAAGCAGTTATCGCCAGGATATCCCTCAAAGAATAGGGAAGATCACATATCCTGATTTCGACCGTGCCAAAATCAGCGTGAGGCCTGACATCCCACCATATATCTTTAACTGACTCGATTATTCCATTTCTTTTTAAAAGACTTACAAGGATATTAAACCCCTCCCAGCTATCCAACGAATCGGGCATCCCGGCAAGGGGAAGCGATTCAAAAAGTTTGGCCCGATAAGACATTAAGCCTGTATCCTCAGATTCATAAAAAGGAGACGATGTGCTGAGAGCAAGTAAAATAGGAAGATAGATTCTCATATTGTTATTTATCTTGATTACCTTCTCCCTGTCATCCACGCCAATATGCACATGCAAACCCTGGGTTATGAACCTTCTTCCGACAAGTTGAAGTTCATTCATTATTTTTTTATACCTCGGATGATATGAAACCCTTTGTTCGGAATGTCTCGAAAATGGATGAAGGCTCGTTGAATACAGTGTTGCGCCTAAACCTGACACTATATCATTTAAATGGGCAAAGGAATTTTTCAGATCCTCTTCAACCTCTGATACAGTGGAACATATTTTTGTGTTAATCTCCACCATTGATTGAATAAATTCAGGTTTAATTTTTTCTTTAAGCGAGGGATGAACCATTTTCAGAATATCGGGAGCAAGTGAAGTCAGATTAAGCGTGTCTGCATCGAGAATTTGGACCTCAATCTCTACCCCTATGGTGGGTGCGTCAGATTTATTAAATTCAAGCTTTTCCATATTTCAACTTTCTCTCAAAAAAGGCCCCGTCGCGCCCCAAAGCATCGGGCTACGGAGGATGGCTCTGAAATTTGCAACCTGCAATTCATTCCCTGAGTTGCTCTACTGCATATCTTGCAAGTTCTGTCATATAAGCGGCACCGACCCTCAAAACCTCTTCATCAAAATCGAACCGCGGGCTGTGAGACGTTATATGTTCATGGCCTTTCTTTGCAGCACCAAGCCTGACAAAACATCCCGGGATTTTTTGAGTGTAGTACGCAAAATCCTCCCCGCCCAGACTCGGGAACGGGATAGAAATAACCCTTTCTTCTCCGAGAAGTCCTTCAGCAACATCTCTTGCAAACCTGCACTCTCTTTCGTGATTGTTCAAAGGTGGATAACCGGGGATAATCCTGACATCTATCTTTGCGGCATAAAGAGCAGAAAGAGAAGAAGTTATCCCTCTAATCTTATTAATGATCTGCGTTCTTATTGATGTCTCAGTGGTCCTAATAGAACCCTTCAACACGGCCTTTTCAGCGATAGCATTATATACAGTTCCTGCCTGTAAGACACCTATGGTTATTACTGATGGGTGAAGGGGATCAAGTTCTCTGGATACAATTGTCTGAAGATAATTTACTAACTGACTTGCAATAATGACAGCATCAACAGCTTCATGAGGTCTGGCAGCATGTCCTCCCTTTCCTGTTACCTCTATCTCAAAAGCATCAGAATAGGATGTATGTATACCAGTCCTTATGCCAATCTCCCCGACCTGATAGTGTCTATCAATGTGGGCGCCGAATATGATATCAACTTCATCTAAAACTCCCTGTTCAATCATGGGCCTTGCACCGCCTTCACCTTCTTCACCGGGTTGAAATATAAATACGACATTTCCGGATGGAGGCTTATCCTTTAGAAGTTTTGCTGCACCTAACAAAATAGCAACATGACCATCATGTCCGCAGGCATGCATAACCCCTGGAATTTCAGATGAAAACGGAAGGCCCGTGTTTTCCGAGATAGAAAGGGCGTCCATATCAGCCCTCAAAGCAACGGTAGGAGCCTTTCTATCGGTTATCAATCTGCCCACTACGCCGGTTTCGGCAACTCCCGTTCTTAGATCAATACCGAGTTTCCCGAGATGACCGGATATGATCTCTGCTGTCTTATATTCCTCGAATGCCTTTTCCGGCCATTGATGAATCCTTCTTCGGATATCCCTTATCCACTCAAAAAGCTCTTCATTTACAATCTCTTTTATCCTGCCCATTTCCTACCATTTAAAGTTAATATTCCCTGTAATCTTGCCACAGGGTTGCCTTATTTTTGTCATTCCGCATCCCCAATCGAGTTGAGGACACGCTTGATGCGGAACCCGGCCTCTTTTTCTCTGGATTCCTGCTGGAGTTTATCCCTTCTTCCTCAGTATCCTTCCGGGCAATGCCCCCGTCAGAATACCTTCCCACAGCACAGGCGTCCCATTAACAAATACGAAGTAAATGCCCTCTGGTCTTTCAAAGGGTTTATCAAAACTCGCTCTGTCTCTTATTTTATCTGCGTCAAAGACTGTAATATCAGCAAAAAAGCCTTCATAAATAATACCACGACGTTCAATTCCAAAGGTTTTGGCAGGTAACCCCGTCATCTTGTAGACCGCTTCCTCAAGCGGAATATCCTTTTGTTCCCTCACGAACTTTCCAAGCACTCTCGGAAAGCTGGCAAATCCCCTGGGGTGTGGTTTTCCTGTAGCAGTTATACCACTAAAACTTCTTGCAGCGCTGTCAGAACATATCATTGTATACGGCTGCCGTAAAACAGATTTTAAATTGTCCTCGTTCATTGAGAAAAATAGTGCCTCCACCCTTAAATCTTCATCTACAAGAATCTCGAAAAGACATTTTAGCGGCGTTTTCCTCAGATATTTACTGATCTCGAAAAGGCTCTTACCTTCCATCCACTTATTTTTTTGTAAGTTTACAGCCGATATTTTCACCCTTTCCCAGAAAGATTCTTCTGGATAAGCTTTGATTATATCATCCGCAAGTCTTTCCTGCTCATTCTTTATCCTTTTTAGTTCTTCAT
>CAYFYW010000242.1:0-4318 GCA_964347425.1 uncultured Nitrospirales bacterium | reverse complement strand
TAGTCATAAATCATTTCTCTAAAAATCAAAAATTAAAGATAAAAAATCAAAATGACATGAAAAATATAAAAATATTCTCGGCCTTTAATCCATATTTTTGATCTTTGATATTTCATTTTTGATATTCTTATGGTTTGTCATTGTGCCCGTCTTGCCGGGGTCTGTCAAGGCGGACATTTTTATTTCTGATAGTAAATTTATTTTGTCCTTATCCGCGGGTCTGCCAACATATATCCTATGTCAGCCATCAAATTGCCAAGCAGTGTCAATACCGCGCCTATTGTCAAGATGCCCATAACCAGAGGATAGTCCCTTGTCATTACGCTCATATAAAACAATTGTCCCATCCCCGGTATGCTGAAGATGTTCTCAAAGATTACGCTTCCGCCTATGAGACCGGGAACCGAAAGACCGAGCAATGTAATAATAGGTAAAAGGGCGTTTTTGAGTCCGTGTTTATAGATAACTTCTGTTTCAGAAAGACCCTTGGCCCTTGCTGTCGTAATATAGTCCTGCCTGATTACCTCAAGCATATTGCTCCTCATATATCTTGAAAGCCCGGCTAATCCTCCAAAGGAAGAAACAAAAACCGGGAGTATCAGATGATGAGTTCGATCCCATATTTTTCCGAGGAGAGAGAGAGAGTCATAATTCATTGACTTGAGCCCTGATATGGGAAGCCAGTCAAGGTGTATGCCAAAAAATATCATCAGTAGCAGGGCAAGCCAGAATGCAGGTGTTGCAAAACCCACGAACACAAATATTGTTGTAACCTTATCATACAACGAATACTGATGTGTTGCAGAAGAGACACCTATTGGTATCGCAATCAAGAAAATAAGCAGCATGGAAAATATATTAATCAGGAACGTTATGAATAACCTTCTTTCAAGCAGCGGCTGTTTCGTATCCCATATCTTTTCCATAACAGGTCTTCTGTCAGTTGAAAAAGATTCACCAAAATCAAGTCTTACAACCTTTTCCAGCCATATCCCGAATTGGGTGTTATTAAAGTAATCTAGCCATTTATTGTTTGGAGGAATGAATATAGGTTTGTCCAGACCGTACAACTTCTCAAGTTTTTCTCGTGCTTCAGGGGTAATCTTCGGGTTTAACTCGGTCAGTATATCAGTAGGTTTCCCGGGAGCAAGATGGATAATGAAAAAGGAAAGCAGAATAATTCCGAAGAGCGTTGGAATCATTTCAAGGATACGTTTGGCAAGATAAGTTGGCATTTAATTGTCTTAAATCAATTTCGCTGGTATTTTATCAATGGTTAGTTTAGAGGAACGACAATACAATTATCAACAGGATTCTCTTGTTGTTTTTTTATACAATTCTATGTGTTTTTGGTTCTTCAAGGAATTGCATGGGGAAAAACACAGCAAACCTGTGAAAAAATTCCTATACAGAGGGCACTGTTACAGAGTTTTTAAGAATTCTTTATATTTTGGAGGCGGGTCTATAATTTCCACACCAACGCTATCTGTTAAGCCATGAGGGGGGGTCTTATATGACCATACAACCCTGCAGTGGAGATGAAGTGTTTCTCCTGAAGGGAATTGAGGTTTTAGCTCCAGTATTGTTCCGGGTATATATGCTATGGGGGTTTTTGCAGGGGTAGTTATCATATACATACCATCTTCAGAGATATTCTCTATAAATACGGCATTATTTGAGTGGCCTGAAATACATTCGGCCTTTAAGCGAACAATTATTCTCCTGGAATGCCTTCCTTCCATGCATGGATTTTACCACATTGAATATTTTAAAGCACGAAGAATTGCTAAAGTAAGTCTTTAACCCCCTTGCTCCAGGATCGCTGACTAATAGCTCAATAACTTCGAAAGACTTTTTGTTACTTACTTGATCTACTCTATTGACTTATTGCATTGTCTTAATTATAGTTTTAGAAAAGTTTTTTTATGAAGGAGGATAATGATGAGAAAGGGGTTTGTAATAGCGGTGACTGTTCTTATTTTTTTTATCCATTCGGTAGTTTTTGCTCAGCGTGAATATGCTACTGAGATTAATCATGATACCGCAGCTGCAGACATTATTGTAGATGTATTTATAATAAGACCCATTGGTTTTGTTGGTCTGGTGAGCGGGACTGCGGTTTTCATTCTAACTTTACCAGCAGCTGTTGCTACTAAGAGTGTGGATAGAACGAAGAAGGTTTTTGTAAAGGTTCCATATAATTACACCTTTGTTCGACCCCTCGGAGATATTCGCGGAGAAAAATTTTAGCAGGTTTGTCCTGCGGCAAAGAGGCGTTTATTCAGTGAAACATGTTTTCCTGAATAAATAAAACCGTTCGAGGCTGATACTGTTACACTCTGAGGTAGTTTAACAGTGTTTCTATATCTGGACTCGGGTTTTATTTGTTGACAAATGGTTCTAAAACATGTTAATTTTCAAACGAAGTTTCAGAAGTTTTTGTAGTTGGTAAAACCACAAAGACTTTCAGCTTTGTGGGTTTTTATTGTTATGAGTACAGTCATTCTGAGACTTTAGTTTATAAGTAAGGAGGGAGAAGGAATGGCTGAAGGAACAGTAAAGTGGTTTAATGATTCCAAAGGCTTTGGCTTCATCACGAGCGATGAAGGTGGCGATGTTTTTGTTCACTTCTCGTCTATACAGGGCGATGGGTTTAAATCACTTGCCGAAGGCGACAAAGTCAGCTTTGAGGTTGAGCAAGGCGACAAAGGCCCCAAAGCGGTTAATGTAGTTAAACTGAAATGATCTCATAAAGCCCCCCTGCTTTCTCAAGAAAGCAGGGGGGCTCTTATTTAAAACCGATTCATAATCTCCGCAAAGTAAACTCACTATAGCCAGCCATGTTCGCGCAGAAGCCACCCATGCCTGCCCCCCTGAAAAAAATTTGTTATGAAATTTGTCATTTAACCCAAAAACTGCAATTAACAACAGAGTTCGGCGTAAAATATTAAACATATTTTTTAAATTTTTTGCGTAAAGAAAAAGTACTGTGAAGATCAAGGTTATAAAAGCATCAGGAATAATTGAAGATCTTGATTCCAACAAATTACGTGCCTCACTTATCAGGTCGGGTGCGGGCAGAGACCAGGCTGAAGAAATAGTTGAAAAGATATTTTCTGAGATAAAGCCGTATACGACCACAAAAGAGATCTACAGGCTTGCAAAAAAATACCTTAAGAAATACAGTCATGCGGCAGGACTGAGATATTCATTAAAAAAGGCCCTCTTCAGGCTCGGTCCCTCAGGTTATCCATTTGAAAAATATATTGGTGCACTTCTGAAACACTATGGATTTCAGGTGAAGACAGGGATGGTGCTCAAGGGCAGATGCGTTAAACATGAAATCGATGTCTTTGCAGTAAGCGATAAAGAGGTCTATATTGTTGAATGTAAGTACCGCAACTCGGCTGTTGGTGTTACCGATGTAAAGGTTGCCATGTATGTCCATTCACGATTTCAGGATCTTATGCCCGTTGTCACATCCAGGTATTCTGAAAGAAAATTTTCAGGCTGGTTAGTAACCAACACGCGCTGTACATCTGACGCAGTTCAATATGCCGAATGTGCGGGTATAAGAGTACAAAGCTGGGGATACCCCGAAAAAGCTAGCCTTGAGGAGATGATAGAAGACAGGAGGCTTTATCCGGTAACAATTATATCAGGAATAAAATCAAATCTGGCCAGCAGACTGATCAGGGAAAATATTATCCTTCTGAAAGACCTCACGACAATTGACCTAAAAGACATTAGGAAGATGCTGTCACTTCCTGAAAATAAAGCTCTCGCCCTAAAAAGACAGGCAGAAGACCTATGCCTCAGTTGACTCACTCCCGGGTTCTTCCAATTCTTTCGCGGGTAAATAGCCAGCCCTTTTTCACCTCGGCCGATCCGCATGAGTGCGGAAGAAGAGTCTGATCGGCTCGATCCCGAAGGGGCAGGGCCGGGCTCTATGCCATATCGATAGAAACTAAAACGCATTCATTTTTCTTTTTAAAGTATACAACCGCTTTTCCATCTTCATTTTCATATACAATAACGTCATCGCTGAACTCCTTCACTGCCTTTAATTTCATCTTTTCTGTCCTTATCAGTTTTCCGCCCTCAATAATTTGTACTTCTGCGTACATGTAGCCTCCTTTCTTTAGATTCTTAGTTCACTCTTTAAGAAAAGAGAAGGATCCATAAGCTCTTCTCACCCGCACTACTGTCCGGTAAAAGTATTCATAAATTTCAATGAATTGTCATTCCCGCGCAGGCGGGAATCCAGACAAAAACTATATGTATGCTGGATTCCTGCTTTCGCAGGAATGACTGAAAA
>CAYFYW010000241.1:0-2171 GCA_964347425.1 uncultured Nitrospirales bacterium | reverse complement strand
AATCTAAATAATGAATGAAAATATACTGATTATAAAAACCTTACCTTATGGGTAGGTTTTTTGCTAAGTATCTTTACAGATATTATGGTCCCTGGAGACAAGAACATAAGGAAACGGCGTGCTTTATGTGGCATTTGTCCTGCCGGCTGCTGGGTTATTGTTACTTACGATGATAAAGGAAGAATTGATAAAGTACGACCTGATGAAAGATCGGGTTTTGGAATTATCTGCAAGCTTGGTGAACGTTCTGCTGAAATCGTGTATTCAGAAGATCGTCTTTTGTATCCAATGCGGAGAAAAGGTGCTAAAGGGACATATGAATTTGAACGGATTTTATGGGATGACGCTTACGATATTATTGTCAACAGACTCAAGAAGATTAAAATGGAGCACGGAGCGGAAGCTGTATCTGTCTACACAGGACGAGGAAGTTTTGAAGTCGCGTTGTGCGATGTATTCCAGCCAAAGGGGGTAGCTGTTTCTTCTGCTTCCAGCGTATTATTCCCTTTTGGCTCTCCGAACACCATGGGCGTTGGTGCTCTCTGTTATGTCTCATTTGCCATGATTGCCCCTCATGTCACGATGGGCGGCATGCTTGTCAATATGTTTTCTGATATTGAGAACGCTCAGCTTATAGTTGTCTGGGGAGCAAATCCTGCCACAGACTGCCCGCCCTTTGATTTGAAGCGGATAATTGCGGCGCACGACCGTGGTGCCCAGATAGTCGTTATTGACCCGAGGAGAACCATGACCACAAAACTTGCAGGGGCTGAGTGGATCCCCATTCGTCCGGGTACTGATGGAGCCCTGGCCCTGGGTATGTGCAATATTATTATCAAGGAAGAACTTTTTCATGAGTCATTCGTCAGAGACTGGACAAAGGGGTTTGACGAGTTTAAACATTACGTACAGCATTTCAGGCCAGAAATAGTCGAAGAAATTACCGGTATTCCTTCCAGGACGGTAATATCCCTTGCCAGGAGCATAGTTGGGGCTAATGGTGCATCTCCAGTGATGTACAGCGGTCTTGAGTACAGTGAAAGCGGTGTTCAGGCGATACGTGCAACCCATGTCTTCTGGGCACTTTCAGGACAGCTCGATGTCCCGGGGGGCCGCTGCTTTACCATGCGTGAAAACCATTTCCCGATCAATCGTGAAGATCATATAGCGAACCCTGACGTGCGAAAGGCTCTCGGTCGTGACCGCTTTCCTGTTTATAGTGAATATCGAGGAGAGTCACATGCAGTTGCACTTCCCAATGCCGTATTACACGGGAAGCCATATCCAATCCGATCCTTGATAATTCTGGGGAGTTCAATAATAACGGCATGGCCAGAACCTCCCCTCTGGAGGAAGACGTTGGATGGTCTGGATTTTCTAGTATGCATTGACCGTCATCTGACAGCAGATGCAGCTTATGCAGATATAGTACTTCCGGCAACGACCATGTATGAAATTGAATCATATATGACATATGGGCCACTTTTCAGGGTCCGGGAAAGAGTAATCGAGCCATTGGGGGAGACGCGTAACGATTTTTTTATCCTTGCTGAGCTTGCCAGGCGACTCGGTTATGGACACCTTTACCCCCAGAACGAGGAAGAATTGTTAAGCCATGTTTTGAAAGGGTCGGGTTTTACACTTGAAGATGTCCGCGCCGCTGGTGGTATTGTCCAGAAGCCGACCGTGATGATGCAGTACAAAAAATGGGAAAAAGGTTTGTTAAGGTCTGACAGGAAACCGGGTTTTGATACGCCGTCAGGCAAATTTGAGATTGCATCAACTGTCCTTGAAGAACACGGCTATGATCCGTTACCTGTTTATACTGAACCACAGGAGGGGCCTGTTTCGCAACCGGGACTTTTAGAGAAATTCCCGCTCGTTTTCAATTCAGGTGCGCGTGTAACCACTGATTTTCGTTCACAACATCATGGCATTCCTGTTCTCCATAAAGAACGTCCTGAACCCACAGTTACTTTAAACACTATTGATGCAGGTGCCCGGGGTATTGCAAATGGCGATCTCGTTCATGTCAAAACAGCAAGAGGACAGGTTACCATGAGGGCATTGGTTAACGATGACATTGTGCAGGGTGCAATCGATGCAAATATGGGCGGTGGAGGGCCAGTCGGTCCTGAGGCATGGCAGAAATGCAACATAAATGAGTTGAC
>CAYFYW010000240.1:0-2175 GCA_964347425.1 uncultured Nitrospirales bacterium | reverse complement strand
AATCAAGGTAGACATCCGCTCTAACGATAGAGGCGATGTTGAATTGACTGTCAGCGATAACGGTGTAGGCATGCCTGAGGACGCAGACTTCAGAAAGACCGACTCACTGGGATTGAATCTGGTCAATGCTCTTGTAAGACAGCTTCAGGGAAATATCGAACTGAATAAAGATAAAGGCACCGAGTTTATAATCACGTTCAAGGAGATTACTGTTTAAAATCTTCACCTAAAAGTAAGCATCTTCATTTCCATGATAAGCAATCCATTGTGTTAACATCTAACCCACATTCATAAACTTTACCGGGCAAAGCAGGCATACCGTAAAAACGTATTGAATGCGTTGTGATGCTTTCACAAGATCAATATAATTATACTTTGCTCGTATACCTTCTGTTTAAAAAGTCTGCTCTGCAATGCCGCTTACAATTCGTTTTTCCGGCATACCTGCTTTGCTGTATGAATAATCAGGTCTAAAATTAGGCAAATAAGGATATGCAAGCCGGCTGAAAGAATTCACGGCGATACCTCTGTTCAGATCATGCATGAATTATTCAGTCAAAAAATCCCCGAAGCTTTATTTCGGGGAAAATATACTTATATAGGTTTATATATGAGACCAGTGCGCTATTTTGACTGGAATCAGTTATTTGACATCCCGCGATAAAGATGAGTTATAGTAAAAAATTCTCACATTTACAGGATAATTATATGCTTGATAACATAGTAATTAAAGGCGCAAGGGTTCACAATCTCAAGAACATAAATGTAAAGATACCGCGTGACAGCCTTGTTGTAATCACCGGTCCCTCAGGTTCAGGCAAGTCGTCCCTTGCTTTTGATACAATTTATGCGGAGGGTCAGAGACGGTATGTGGAAAGCCTTTCCGCATACGCCAGACAATTCCTCGATCAGATGCAAAAACCCGATGTGGATTTAATTGAAGGCCTTTCTCCCTCCATTGCCGTAGAACAAAAGACAAAAACGAAAAACCTGCGTTCGACGGTAGGCACCATTACGGAAATCTATGACTATCTGAGAGTAGCATATACAAGGATCGGGAAACTGAGCTGTTATAAATGCCGGCGACCGGTTGCGGCACAGGGGACACGGCAGATTATTGATCTGGTAACCTCCTTATCAAAAGGCACGCGTATCCAGATTCTGTCTCCAATTGTGATGGGCAGAAAGGGAGAGTATAAAAAAGAATTGTACGAAGCAAGAAAAAAAGGGTTTATACGGGCAAGAATAGACGGGGAAATGGTAGATATTACCAAAGAGGTTGAGCTGAACAGGCATAAGAGACACAATATAGATATTGTTATTGACAGATTAATCATCAAACCCGGTATAGAAAAACACGTCTCAAATGCTGTTACTCTTGCGACCGGTCTGACGGATATGGTTATGATTAACATTATTGATGAGAGAAAGGACCTGTTTTTAAGTTTAAAACTTGCGTGTTCAAACTGTGGTATAAACTATCCCGAGATCAGTCCGAGATTTTTTTCATTTAACAGTCCTTTTGGAGCATGTGTGGAATGCGGTGGTCTTGGATTTAAGAATGTTGAGGAAGAAGATGAGGATATAGATAATTTGACGGTATGTCCGTCTTGCGGCGGCTTGAGACTGAGAAAAGAGGCGCTAGGCGTGAGAATCGATGGTCTTAACATAGGCGAGTTATCAGTAAAGCCTGTCAAGGATATTATAGCCTTCATAGAGAATCTTAAACTTTCCGGAACAGAAAGAGACATAGCTTCGAAAATCCTGAAGGAGACAAGGGAAAGACTCTTTTTTCTCGATAAGGTAGGTCTCGGCTATTTGACCCTGAACAGGCCTGCGGTTACACTTTCCAGCGGAGAGGGTCAAAGAATCAAACTTGCGACACAGATAGGCTCTTCTCTTACGGGGGTGCTTTATATATTTGATGAACCCAGTATAGGACTGCATCCGAGAGACCATAGCAAACTTCTTGAAAGCCTGTGTAAATTAAGAGAAATGGGCAACACTGTTGTGGTCGTTGAGCATGACGAAGATACAATGAAAACGGCTGATCACATAATTGATATGGGACCAGGGGCCGGTATTGACGGAGGCTCCGTAATAGCCGAAGGTAATATAAAAAAAATAACTGATAGCAGTAATTCCATAACCGGATCTTTTCTTCGCGGACAACTA
>CAYFYW010000239.1:0-5050 GCA_964347425.1 uncultured Nitrospirales bacterium | reverse complement strand
CACCTGACTGCTGCGCCATTACTGTAATCAGTGAAGAGGCAAGGCTTAAACCCACAAAAGGAAGCTTCTCCATTAATATCTTTCGCTGTGATGTAAAAACAGACCTTACATCAACCCTTTCAAGCGGATAGATGTCTAAAATAATAAGTACTACAGGCAGTGTAACAGCCATGGGTTTGCTCATGAGTGCCATTACAAAAAATAAAAGACAGAATCCGTACAGCCGGTAACGCGTAACGCGTAACACGTTACCGAAAAGTTCCTGTCTTTTCAAAGATGCCGTGTACCTCAGATAAAAAAGAATGCTCAATAGAAAGAAAAAGGCACAGAGCACGTCCTTTCTTTCAGACACCCATGCTACTGATTCCACATGAAGGGGATGCAGTCCAAACAAAAGACCTGTCAGGACTCCGGCTACCACAGGGTAACCATTAGATCGTCTGATATCTTCAGCGATGACAGATGTCTTGTCTTTGGCCAGACCTATCAGGCGTACAACAAGCAGAACAACGACAAAGGTGTTCAGTCCGTGAAAGATTATGCTCGTCAGATGGTGTCCCATGGGATCCAGTCCCCACATGGCATAGTCTATTGCATGTGAAAGCCAGGTGACAGGATGCCAGTTTGAGGCATGAAACGTAGTCAACATCCATTTTAAGGATATAAAATCAACAGACTGGATATGAGGGTTTTCATAGACATATTTCTGATCGTCCCATCTGACAAAGCCATTTTGAAGGGCTGGCAGATACACCAGTATGGCCATAAGGGCAACAAGGAAAGCGACGGCCAAAATTTTTGTGCTATTGTCTGAAAACCTTGTATTCAATTTCTTGAGATCATCTCCCCCAAATACTGCTTTTTGATAATTCGGCAACTGCCTCTCTGTCGGAACATTCACTGCGAAATTATTATCGCCTAAAACAGGCGCCACAGAGAATACGGAGTTGTGTAATTTTATTTTTTAAATTTTTTCTCTGAGCCTGCCCCGTAATATATTTTACGGGGACCTCTGTGACCTCTGTGGCAAAAAAGATATTTTTGTAAAGCCTAATAAGTTCTGTGGGCTTTGTGGTTTCCCTAAAATCACTCAATTCAGGTATCATTTATTCTTTTTGCAATAATAGAACCAGACAAGCCAGGAGTATAAAAGAAGAGAAACTACAGAAATAATGGTGCCGGCTACAAGATATGGTGGCTTAAATTCCAGCTCCACGGTATGATCCCCTCTGTCCAGCAACAAGCCCATAAATCCTATGTTAACAAGTTCCAGTTCTGCCTCCATACCATCCACCCTGGCAGACCATCCTTTATCATAGGGAATTGAAAAGAATAATAATTTCATCGCTTCAACACTGATTGTACCCCTGATAACATTCTGGCCGTGTTCGGTTATCTCTAAAGCACCTTTCCTCCGATCATTAATCAGCTTTCCATATTGCTCAAAAGTAAAATTATTTGCAGTACCGCGCAAATCAAGAAGGGCAAAGTCTTGAAATCTTTCATTTTCTGTTTCATCAATAACAAATGCTTTTAAAAGAACGATATCTTTCTGTAAGCTGGAGAGCTTCTGAAAATCGCTGGCTGTCACATAGCTATCATATGTAAAACCCAGAGGAAGATAATATACGTTTTTTAAAATTTCAACATTTCTGATTTTAGCAATGGAAGCATATCCGTATTTCAAAAAAGCAGGCATATCACTTTTACTGAGATTATATTTTACACTTGCAAAAGTCTGAAGCAGAGGCCGATATATAAGACCGGGTGCCCAGCGAGTTTCATGCTCCATGTCACCTCGAATAATATTTGTTTCCTGTAGAAATTTAATGTAGTTTTTTTGATTAAACGAGTGGTAAGACGGCGTCCCTTTATAGTTCTGAACCTTAGCGTCATTGATACTTGCATGAATAGCCGGACCTGAAAAGTAATCTTTGTTTATTCTGTAAAAACTCCTGTCCAAAGAACTGAGGTATGCTACTGCATCATTTGTATAATCATTGTAACCCTTTTTTTGATTAAACTCACTCGATGTAATCACCGATCTTTTATTAACCGTGATAGAAGAAAAAAAAGCCAGTTCAATACATATTGTAATAAGAATCGCTATCTGGACAAATAATTTAATTTTCCTGAAACTCAGCAAATAAATAAGTATCGCATAAATTATTAAAAATATAGTTATCGGGCTTCTCAAACCTTTATCAATGAGCACATCTTTTACTCCCGGTAAATAAGGATAATACAATAGTCCTAACAGCACGGCAGACGTACTAACAAGCAGAACCAGGTTTACCCTGCTAAATCTGTCAATGTAACTTAATGCTCGAAGGCTGTAAAAAAGCATTGCCAGAGCTACAAAAAAAGAAAAGGCTCTGTAGTAATCTCCGGTGAACAACCAAAAAGCATATCTGAAGAACGGAAATACTATTGGAAGTATGCAGAGAACTACAAGTGCTGAATAAAGTATTTTTTGCCTCTTATCTAAAAAAGTGAATATCTGAGGAGCTAAAAAAAGGTTTATCAAACCGCTGTAAAAAATAGGTGCCTCCAGATAATTATTCCAGCCCCGGAACATACTGCCGGTGCCCAATAAATCATTCGAAAAAAAACGCATAACCGCAGTTACATACTGCACAGGGTCAGCAAAGCCAAAGACCGGTGATGATATAAGTTTGTTAAAATAGGATGCATCACCTCCCACACGGGGACCTTCTGTGATCTGTATGACATTACCGATGAAAAATACAGAGCTGATTGCAATGCCTAATAAACCAAGTCCGGATATCTTTAAGAATAAAATTGATAAACCCTTTATTTGCCAGCCTTTTTCATCTGAATATCGAAAAATTGCATATACCAGCAGAAATAGTCCATCCAGGTACAAATGAAATGGTTCTTCAGAGGCAATTAAGGCAATTGTGACAGGGAATAATATCCACGAATTATTCTTAAATAATTTTTCGAAAGAAAATAATAATAAAGCTCCGTAAACAGCTTCTGTGGAAAAGACATACCAGCCGCTGCCAAGAATCATAAAACCGGAAAATGAAAACAATAAGCCACCAACAATCGAAGTATATTGAGTTATTGAGATGGTCCTGAGGTATAAACAGAAAACGATACCGCCCAGCACGATTTTGAGCAGTTCGACATACACAATTCCGTATGGCAAATAGTCACGGCCGAGCATATATAGTATCAATTTAAAAGGTTCGCCGAGACTAAAAGGAAAAATATTCTGCCCCATTCCCTGATTAAATGACCATTTTGGAATACCTTCACTGCGTAAATACTCTGAAACATGTACAAAGTGAGGATAGAATACGTTGATTGAATCGCTTCCTATATCTTTAAATAAATACAGATGATTAAGAAAAAGGTAGTCCTGAAAAACAAATATGCCGATAGAAATAATCAGGATAAGGAGAATGAATAGCCCTCGATTATCAACATATTTATTAAAGAGGGAAGAATCTTCAAAACTGTAAATATCGCCTTTGTCTGTCGGAATATTTTCAGTATTCACACATTTGGAAGTTGAAAGTTTATCTCGCATATTTTTATTTCAGCTGTTTTACAACCATTCTTTTGCCGGTCTTTTATTTTTTGATATTTTTAGAATAATCTAAACAAACCTTACCAGCCAATTCCCTCTGTCTGAAGATAATCCTGTGCCTCCCTGTCGCCCAGCCGGGCGGCAATCCGGAAATCTTTATTGGCCTGCTCCTGTCTGTCTAACATCTTATATGCCATCCCGCGATTATAATATGCCATTGAATCCCGGGGGTTTAGTTTGACAGCCATGCTGAAATCCTTTATTGCCTTCAGATAGTTACCTGATTTCCCATAAATTATTCCGCGGTTATTGTAAGCTGATTCATATTCAGGTCTTAAATCAATAGCCCTGCTGTAATCTTTTATTGCTTCCTGATAATTCCCTGAACCCTCATAAGCTATCCCCCGATTATAATAAGCCCTTGCATCATAAGGAAGCAGTTCAACTAGCCTGTTGAAATCCTGCACGGCTTTTCGGTAATTACCTGATTTTACATACACGTCACCACGGCTGAGATAAGCTTCTATATTCAGCGAATCCAATCGAGTGACCATGTCAAAATCCTTTATGGACTGCTGGTATAAACCCAGGTCCTTATAATATATCCCACGGCTGAAATAAGCTCTCATATCTCCAGGATTTATCATAATGGCCATATTATAATTTTCTATCGCTTTCTGATAATCACCTAATTTTGCATACGATGTCCCACGATTTATATAAGCCCTTGTATAAGATGGATTAAGTTTGATTGCCCTGTTATAGTCCTCAATGGCCAGGAGATGGTTACCTAACTCGCTGTAAACCAGTCCTCGATTAGTATAGACTCCACCTATAGCAAACATTTCCAACTCTGTATCCCACAAAGTTAAAGAGTCTTTCCAGACAGATATTTGCTTCAGTGTAATAATTGACAGGATGCCTATAATAAGGATCGATGAAACCAAAATGGATAACTTTATATATACTGAGATGCGTTGCTTGATATTGAATCTTTTCCAGACAGACGTAACAGCTAAGCCGGCCAGAAGAAAAGGACCCAAGCTTGGCAGATATGTATATCGATCAGCAGCCGCCTGTCCTCCTACCTGAACAATTCCCAATACCGGCAGTAAGGTCACAATATAGTATGCCCATGCTACAGAAAAGAGCTTCCGCTTCTTCCATGACCAGATGCAAAAGGCTGTTATAAATACTACCAGGATAAGTGCACCAACGCTCTGAAAAGTCAGGAATGATATTTTTAATGGATATGGATAAAAAGGGACAAGGCCAGCCGGCCATAACATCTTAACAAGATAAAAGCAGAGTGCTCGAATACCTACTAAAAATCGCTCTCCAAGAGGATGTACATCCATTAGTACCATTGCTTCACCTGACTGCTGCGCCATTACTGTAATCAGTGAAGAGGCAAGGCTTAAACCCACAAAAGGAAGCTTCTCCATTAATATCTTTCGCTGTGATGTAAAAACAGACCTTACATCAACCCTT
>CAYFYW010000238.1:0-4613 GCA_964347425.1 uncultured Nitrospirales bacterium | reverse complement strand
GGATCAGAAGTCCTTTAGACAGAGATCCTATAAGATCATTTTCTTTTCCCTGAAAATCCGCCCTTCCCCGATTTGTCAATACCCCCTTATTCTCCCCTTTAAAGGGGGGTTGGGGGGATTCAGGGGGTATTGGTTCTATGTAAAAGTTTGTCACATCTATGCCCGGAAGGCTTTTAAAACTTCTCCTGGTAGCATTGCCTGTGGATTTAACACCCTGTTTTTTTGCCGTATAGGTGTTGTGAATAAAACCTGTGAGCGTCCCGTTGTTTACAACAGTTTTTTTTGAGGAAGGAACTCCTTCGTCATCAACAGGCTTTGTGCCGATACGCCATGGCATAAGACCGTCATCAACGATCTTCACAAGGGGACTTACAATATTTTTCCCGACCTTGCCAATGAGAAAAGATCTCTTCTTCTGCATAGCCTCTGCAGACAGTGATGCACTGAGGATACCGAGAAAATCCACGGCAACCGACGAATCAAGTATAACAGGCACCCTGACGGAGGAAATCTTTTTTGCGCCGAGCAGGTCCAACGCCCTTTTTGACGCGCGCCTTGCAACTGAAGCGGGATCTATGTCACTTAATTTCCTGCTGGTTGCAAAGTCCCAGCCCATCTGGCTGTCCCGACCGTCACTGGCGAGGGTACTGACCTGGGCAGTAAGATAACCGCTCTCGTAGGAAACGCTGACTCCTTTTGAGTTAAAGATTGTGGTCTCACCTATTGCAAGGGCGATTTCTGCCTTCCTCACTTTTCTGATTCTCGTATCAAAATCAAGAGCTGCTTTTTCAAGCAGCAGGGCGTCTTTAATAATGTCGTCATCTTTTATGTCTTTGATTTTCCGGTCGAGAACCAGTGCTTCCGGGGGAGGCAGGTAATCGGGGATGTCGACATATTCATCCGCTGTTGTCCAGTCGGCGCCTTTCAAGGCCTCCTCTATAATATCTCCGGCCACATCCCGGTATGTCGAAGCGGCCCCTTCCCGGGAGCCGGTTCCAACAGGATTTGTGGTAAAAGAAAAGCCGAGTCTCTGCTTCCTGATAACCTTCAGCGCCATGCCAAAATCTCTGGCCGATTCCAGGGCTTCAACGCGGCTGTCTTTAGCCTCTACTGAAAGCCGTTTTGCTGTTTTAATAAAAACCTCTGCTGCATCACATCCCTTCTTCAAAGCCTTTTTAACAATATCTTCTGCCAATAAAACTGAATCCATTCTTTTCTCCCTGAAGCGTTTCTTACAAGTATACAACAAAATCAGTTTTTGAATGGGGAGGGGGGGGAAGGATGAGATATGTAACGGATTTCACAATCCTGATTAGTAAATTACATAAAAATTTTAAATAACGCATGCTAACTCTTTGTAAATTAAGGTTTTTTGTATGTGGCATCTTAATTGCAAATGGTAAGGCGGATTATGAAAACTATAGGTAAATTATTTAGATGTACCATGGAGGCAGCGATGAACAGAAAGTCTGGAACATTGAAAACTTTGAGCCTGATTCTCCCCCTTTTATTGATTATAGTCGTGCCGGCCATATCGAACTCTGCGGAAAAAGTCAGAGTAAAAGAAGGGCTGATAGAGAATGTTACTTTCGACTCTATTGAAGTCAATGGTGAGTATTACTATATTTCAGGCGTTCCCCTTAAAGATGCCTCAGGGGAGGATTTGTCAAAAGACGAGCTGAAGACAGGCAGAAAGGTTGCGATATTTTTGCGTGGCAAAAGTATAAAAAGCGTATTGATTTACGATGAAAATATGCTGGAGTGAGGTGGCTATCATGAAACGTTTAATCTTAAGCGTTATTGCAATATCTTTGTTTTTTACATTTTTGCCTTCAGGAAATGCAGGCGCTGCAATTATGGAGGATTACTGTCAGGTGCCCCCTTATATTACCCAGAATATAGTTCCGAATGTCATGATTGTCCTTGATAATTCCGGCAGCATGTTTAAGTTTGCCTATTTTGACGGCTATAGCACGGCCACTGATGCCGATGATAATCTCTGTACAAACAGCGGCAGCCCGTGTACAGATTTCACTGTAGGAGGCACTCGCATTTATCCAGACTATAAATACTACGGCTATTTTCACCCTGACTACTGGTATACCTACACCAGCAACAGATTCGTGCCTGCTGCTCCCAAGACAGGAAGCGGGATGTCGGGCGCAAGGTCAAAAAATGCTGATGAATGGGACGGCAGCTTCCTTAACTGGCTCACAATGAGAAGGATAGATGTAATGAGAAAGGTGCTGGTAGGAGGCAGCAAGACCACCGGCGAAGGCACCAATTATAGAAGGCTAAGGGGAGAGAAGGCAGACTGTGACGGCAGAGGAGTATATAGGCGTATAACAAATGCTGAAAATTATGCGCCTGTTGCCGGAATTGACCAGACACGATGCTTTAATGTCTTTACTGCAGGTGGTTCATGTGATGGGGGAGGGTCCGGCACATCTGATTTTAATTTTTCGACTGATTCAAGCTGTACCACTTTTGGTTCTAACTATAATGTAGCGGTAAGGGTGCCAAGACCTGTGCGGGGGGTTTTACAGGAAGTTGTAGGCACAAGAGCGAGATTGGGGCTTTCATTTTATAATGTAAACGATCCCACGCCGCACGGCGCCAATATTCGGGTATATGTATCCGGCGGGAGCCTCTCGAGCACAGTGAACGAAATAACCCTTACAAGGCCTGACAGCAATACACCTTTAGCCGAGACATTGTGGACAGTTGCCGGTTATTTTGCCCAGCAGGCAAGTATGGAAGGAGGCCCCGGTCCAAGATACAGTTCAGGCGATTATCAGATAAATGACAATGTTGACCCTCTAAACTACGGGACAGGCGGTCAGACAAGATTTCCTGCCTGTGCAAGGAACTTTGTCCTTTATCTTACTGACGGTGAGCCGTGTGCTGACGGTAATCTGCCGGCCACTGTACTGGATTATGCAAATGGCACATCTATCTTTAACTGCGGCGCCCCTCTTAATGCAAACGAATGCCCTGCTGTGTCTGCAACCTTACCCGGTGAGACATTCTCGTTTCCCGCGTCAACCCTGCCTCAATGTTATGGGGGCTATGACCCCCCGACACTGCCGGCGAGCGGTTATGTGGCTGGTTTGGAGGACGTTGCCTTAGCCGTGCATACAACAGACCTCAGGAGCGCCACCCTTGGGGTAAATGAAATTAACGGCATGCAGAATTTAACCCTTTATACGGTCTATGCCTTTGGCCAGGGATCAACACTGCTCAGGTACGCCTCTATAAACGGAGGGTTTGAAGATACCAATGGAAATAACCAGCCTGACCTTCAGGCAGAGTGGGACGACGACGGTGATAATGAACCTGATACCTTTTATGAAGCAACAGACGGCGAGGAACTTGAAGAAGCTATTACAAATGCCCTGGAACATATGCTTAAAAGGGCAACTTCAGGAACAGCTGCTTCTGTGCTTGCATCCGGTGAGGGCCAGGGGGCCAGCCTTGTCCAGGCTGTTTTTTATCCGCGTCAGCAGTTTGGTGATGATGTAATCAGGTGGACAGGCGTGGCTCACAATTTATGGTATCATGTAGACCCGTTCTTCGTAAACAGCTCCATAAGAGAGAATACAGCTGAAGAGTCTCCACCTAAACTCAACCTCCAGAACGACTTTATAACGACGATGTACTATGATAAAGACGTGCAGCGGACAATGGCAGCCCGGTGCCGTGATGCTGATGGTGATGGCGATGGCGATGATAACGGTGACGGCGTGTGTGATAATCCGGAGAATACGATTTATCTGGAGGACCTGAAAAACCTCTGGGAGGCAGGTACATTATTATGGGATAGAGACATTACCGCAGATGCAAGGACGATTTATACAACAATTGACGGGAGCAGTTTTTTAGCCGGCAACTTTACAACAGGAAATGCAGCAACACTAGCCGACTACCTGCAGGCAACTGATATTAACGGTATTAACGGCAACACTGATGAAGCCGAATATATAATCCGCTATATACACGGAGAAGGCCTTACTACCGAAGATCTGAATGACGATGGTGTACCGGACATTGCCGGGGTTGATTTAAACGCTGATGGTATAGATGATTATCGATCGAGGACTGTAACGATCGGCTCTGACACAAAGGTATGGAAGCTCAGCGATATTTTAGATTCAACACCGAGAATTTCCTCATGGATACCATTGAACAACTATAACAGCAAGTACAACGATTCAACATACGATGATTATTTAGCAACCGCAGGCTATCAAAACAGGGGCATGGTCTTTGCCGGAGGAAACGACGGGATGCTCCACGCCTTTAAGCTGGGGGGACTGGAATTTCCCGAAAATCCTGTTACATGCGCCTTCGGGACTTTTGATAAGGCCTGCCTGTCAGGCACAGACCTTGGAAAAGAGATGTGGGCATTTATCCCGAAGAATGCCCTTCCCTATCTCAAATATATCGCAAACCCCGACTACTGCCATGTCAATACTGTTGACCTTGCTCCCTATATCTTTGATGCGAGCATTGGAACCACGGGCTGTGCAGAAGCCAACTACTGGGATTGCCCAAAAACAGGGGTGGCAGACCCCACTGACAGGTGGAGAACTATTATCATCGGCGGTATGCGC
>CAYFYW010000237.1:0-1635 GCA_964347425.1 uncultured Nitrospirales bacterium | reverse complement strand
AGCAGGTAGTTAAGGAATTCTTTGGAAAAGAACCGGGTAAAGGCGTAAATCCTGATGAGGTTGTTGCAGCCGGTGCTGCCATCCAGGCAGGTGTTCTAAAAGGCGACGTTAAGGAGGTCCTGCTCCTTGACGTAACTCCTCTTTCTCTGGGTATTGAAACGCTGGGTGGTATTTTCACAAAACTCATTGAAAAAAATACTACTATACCGACAGAAAAAAGCCAGATATTCTCAACTGCCGCTGACAATCAACCTGCCGTTACCATAAAAGTATGCCAGGGTGAAAGAGAAATGGCTGCAGACAATAAAATGCTGGGGGTGTTTGAATTAGTCGGGATTCCGCCTGCACCAAGGGGCATCCCGCAGATAGAAGTAAAATTTAGTATTGACGCAAACGGTATTCTTCATGTGTCTGCAAAAGACCTCGGCACGGGAAAAGAGCAGTCTATTAGAATAACAGCGTCCAGTGGTCTCAGTGAGGAAGAAATTCAAAAAATGACAAAAGATGCAGATGCTCACGCTGCAGAAGACAAAACGAAACGCCTGCTCGCGCAAAAAAGAAATGAAGCGGATACTCTCATTTATACGGTTGAAAAGTCTTTAAAAGACCACGGAGATAAAATCAGTGAAGATGAAAAACAAAAAATTACAGATGCCCTTGAACGTTGTAAAAAATTAAAGGACACTTCAACTGACCCGGACGAGCTTCAAAAAGCCATAGAAGAATTAAGTTCTGCTTCTCATAAACTTGCTGAACATATATATAAAACAGCCTCTGCCGGTGCTCAACAGGCTGGCGGCGAAGCCCCTTCAGAGGAAGCACCTGGCAAAGAGAAAGAAGATGTCGTCGAGGCTGAATTCGAGGAAGTGGACAAAAATAAAAAAGACAGCTGAGAACTAAAAAATTATGAATTAAGAAGCAAGAAACAGTTCCTTCAACGCCGGATTATTTCTTATTCAGATAACAATGAACGACTATTACAACATACTCGAAATAGACAGAAACGCTACAGGATCCGATATAAAGAAGGCATACAGAAGACTCGCACTTAAATATCACCCCGACAGAAATCCTGACGATAAAGAGTGCGAGGAAAAATTCAAGAAAATAAACGAAGCTTATGCCTGTCTCAGCAACCCTCAGAAGAAGGCTCATTATGACACCTACGGTACAACTGAAGGTATGGGCATGGGTATGGGTGACTTTGGTTTTGGCGATTTTACCACTAACTTCGGTGATATATTCGGTGACATTTTTGGAGACTTTTTCGGCACATTCTCGGGAAAGAGAAGAATGCGTCCTACGAAAGGTGCAGACCTTCGTTATGATCTTGAACTAAACCTCTCGGAAGCAGTTCGTGGCGTAGAAAAAAATATAAATATTCCAAGGTGGACAACGTGTTCGGGCTGTAATGGAAACGGCTCACAAGACGGAAAAAACCTTACCACCTGTCCTACCTGCAGAGGTGCGGGACAAACAAAGCTACAGCAGGGATTTTTTACTATTGCGAAGACATGTAGTCGATGTGGTGGCTCAGGCCAAATAATCACTAAACTGTGTGCAGAATGTAACGGGAAAGGCAAAATCAGGAAAGAAAAATCTGTATCTCTAAAGATTCCACCAGGTGTAGATACA
>CAYFYW010000236.1:0-14725 GCA_964347425.1 uncultured Nitrospirales bacterium | reverse complement strand
AAGTATCAAATGAAGAGTAACGAGTGGAGAAATTATAGTCTTTAATTTTTCTTGATATTTTCGGCTCTCTATTGTTATCCCAATTTTTGTTTGTTTAATATTAAGCAACAAAAGTATATCAATTAGCAACAATATAATTATATATAAAAGTATTTTTATAATTTTTTTGCATTTTTTTCTTGACAAAGTAAAAAAATATGTTATACATTTAATGAATGCTGGAGACGCTTTTTACATCTGGAATAAGAGCTGACATTTTGTCTCTGCTCTTTATTAGTCCGGATGAACAATTTTATGTGCGAGAGATTGCCAGGCTGGTAAGAAAAAATCCATCGGGCATAAAAAGAGAACTGGATAAACTCGAAAAGATGAACCTTGTAGAAAGTGAAAAAGAAGGCAATCTCAAATATTTCAAGGTTAATAAAAATTCCTTCCTGTTTCCCGAATTAAAAGGTTTAATAGCTAAATCCTTAGGTCTCTCAGGTGCGCTTAAATCAGTGTTAAGGGCTTCAGAGGCAAAAATGGCCTTTATTTATGGTTCCTATACGGTAGATTCAAATACCCCCTCAATAAATTTATTTATAGTAAGTGACCTTAATCATCTCGGGAAAAACTTAACTGAAGTAGAAAAGAGATTCGGCAGAGGAATTCATTATACGGTGATGCGTGAGTCAGAGTATAAATCAAAGAAAAAGATAGGAGACCGCGGGCTTAAAAAACTTTTGAGTTCTAAAAAAATACTGCTTTTGGGAAGACTATAAAATAAAGCTTACTTCCGTTTACTGGGAGTAGAAAGGGGGTGAAAAAGAATGGCCGACAAAAAGAAAAAAACCGCTGCAAAGAAGAAAAAAGCAGCTCCGAAGAAGAAGAAAGCAACAAAGAAAAAGAAAAAGAAATAACACTCTTTAAGTGTGTTTCTGCTTGGCTGTCTCTGTTTCCTTGTAGAACAGAGACAGCCTTTTTTTTCATCTTAAAAAACTCCGAACCATCAAAAAGGATATATCCCTTTATTTAACTTAAATACATTTAGGGTAAAGTCCCAATTTAGCCACAGAGCCCTGTACCAGACGGTACATGGCAGATATCACGGAGATAATTTCTAAATAAAGAGGATCTAAAGCTACTCAGTCACTGATGAGTAAAGACTTAACAGACTAAATATAAACCACAGATTACTCAGATGGCACAGATATTAAAAACCTATAATAAAGTGAATACTCTCCGCCGCAGAGACGGCGGATTTTCTTATAGGAAAATTTTATTTGATTCAAGAAATCCGCCCTTGCCCCTGGTCGTCTTCGGCGCCGCCAGAGGCGGGTAAACTCCCTTTCAAAAGGGGGGATTATGAGAAAATCACACAGCAGAGACTGTGTGGTATTAAAAAGAATCGATATGACACTCTTCCGGTTAATCTATGGAAAACTCGAATGTTAAACCCAACGTTAGATTTGCAGGATAAGCTCTCGGGCTGATTTGGACCTCAGAGGGGCCGATTTAATTTCCCAAGAATCCGTGTAAGAGAGGATTTTTCTGAGAAGTTTTATATTCAATGTATGACCTGTTCTATTAGCAACAATGTGAGCATAAAGTTGCCGTCCCAGTAATGCAATATCACCAAGGGTATCCAAAATTTTGTGCCTTACAAATTCGTTTTTGAATCTCAGCTCGCCTTTGTTAATGACCCCATTTTCACCAACCACAATTGCATTATCCAGCGAACCGCCCTTAGCTAAGCCTCTGGACCTCAACATTCTCACGTCTCTCAAAAAACCAAAAGTCCTCGCTGGTGCAATCTCTCTAATAAAGTTAGCTTCTGTGATATCAAGGCTGAATTTCTGTTCTTCAAATAAAGGATGATTATAGTTTACACTGCATGATATTCTTGTGCCTTCGTAGGGCAATACCGCAATTTGACACGGCCCTTCCATTACTACTATGGGCTTTAAGATTCTCAGATAGGAAACTTTTTCAGCCTGCTTTGCTATACCGGCTTCAAGTATTCTTCGGGCAAAGTAGAAGGCACTTCCATCCATTATCGGCACCTCAGGCCCATCAAGTTCTATATAAACATTATCTATACCAAGTCCTGCTAACGCCGATAAAACGTGCTCAACTGTTCCCACCTTCACACCATTATAAGCCAGATTAGTGGCAAAAGTTGTGTCTGAGACAAAATCTATTCCAGCCCTCATTTCTATACTTTTCCTGTCCGATCTGGTAAAGACAATACCTGTGTTTCTCGGTGCAGGTTTGAGCTTCATGTTAACAAACCTTCCCGTATGAAGACCCACACCTCTAATACAGACTTCTTCTCTTAATGTATTTTGGAAGCGCATAGACATAGTTCATATAGCAAATTAGATACCAGAAAAATTTTCCTTAAAAAACAAGGGTATTATCTGCCCTACTGTATCATTTAAGACATCTCTTTGTATTTATTTTACATCCCCCGTACTTTTCCACCAACAACTATCTCAGGAATTCTGACCGTGGGCATTGCATCAGCGACCGGAATACCCTGGGCATCTTTTCCACATGTCCCGAGAGAAAAGCCAATATCATTACCCACCATATCAATAGACTTAAGTACGTCCGGCCCGTTTCCTATCAGAGTTGCACCTCGAATCGGCTCTCCTATCTGGCCTTTTTGAATTATATAGCCTTCCAAAACCTCAAATACAAATTCACCAGTGACCGTATTAACCTGACCCCCGCCCATTTTTTTGACAAAAAGACCTTTGTTAACTGATTTGATAATATCATGTGTTTCACTCTTTCCCGAAGATATATACGTATTGGTCATCCGGGGAATCGGTCTGCATTCATAAGACTCACGACGTCCATTTCCGGTAGAGACAGCTTTATCCTTCATAGCAGTCAGCCTGTCATACATATATCCTTTTAATATCCCTTCCTCTACAAGAACAGTTTTCTGAGAAGGAACACCCTCGTCATCGAACCTGAATGATCCCCTTTTGTTTGGTAGGGTAGAATCATCTATAACGGTGATTAAAGGAGATGCAATCTGCTGCCCGAGCTTATTGGAATATACAGACAACCCCTGCTGGGCAAGGTCAGCCTCAAGACCATGACCTATAGCCTCATGAATCATGGTACCCCCCGCATCAGAAGAAATTACAACCGGCATCCTCCCCCCCGAAATATTTCTTGCACTGAGCATTGCCACCGCCTTCTTTGCGACATTGGCGGCTATCTCTTCAACTGAGAACTCCTCAAAAAGTTCAAAACCTATTAAACCGCCGATTGGTTCATAGCCTGTCTGTAAAACGTCACCTTCTGCTGCCACAACCTGAATAAGGGCAACCGTATGAATCCGTTCATCATTTGTAATCGTGCCCTCAGATGTTGCTATATAAACGCTTTGAATAGAATCACGGTAATTTACCGACACTTGTCTTACCTTTTGGCTAATTTCCCTGGCCGCCTTATTGGCGTTCTCTACAAGAAGGGTCTTCCTTTTTATTTCAACATCACGGGGATTAAATTTTATCAGAAAATCTACTCGCGGTCTGACTTTCTTAAAATTAATGATTAAATCTTTTCTTCCCTCAGCGGCCTTGCTGACTATCCCCGCCAGATTAAGGAGAGAATCCTCTGAAAAATCATTGCTGTACGCATAAGCAGACCTAGTTCCGAGAATTACCCTTATGCCCAATCCTGCATCAAGACCGGAAATTACCTTTTCAATCCTGTTGTCCTCAAGCTGAATAGACACATGGTGCTTATGCTCCACAAATAAATCTGCATAATCACCTCCTTTTGAAAGTGCTTTTTTTATAATCTTTGACGCCAGCTCGTCAGGTATACCATTCATGTGTCCCCACTGTTAATTCAAAAACTCAATGACTCAATCACTTAATGACTTAAAAAGGTGTTAGTCAGCGACGTCGAATCCGCTCTACGAATCATCGACTGAGGCAGACTGAGGAGATCTGATTCGCTGAATTGAAAGATTTCAAACTTATCTGTAATTTGATCTATATGTAAAGTACTTGAGAATTGGACTTTAACTATTTATTATAAACATATTTCTACTATATGTAAATGGGGAGGGGATGATATGTCAAAAATCGGAATAATAAGTGGAAGCGGTCTGTATAAAATAAAAGGTTTAAAGATAACAAAAAGAAAAAAGATTACCACGCCATTCGGCAAACCGTCCGATGAATACATACTCGGAAAAATAGAAAACACAGAGGTAATATTTCTTCCTCGTCATGGCAGTCGCCATAACCTCCCGCCTCATATGATTAATTACAGGGCAAATATATGGGGATTTAAAAAACTCGGAATAGAAAAAATCATATCAATAAGTGCAGTTGGGGGAATTAAGAAAGGTTTAAAACCCGGCGACATAGTTATCCTAGACCAGATAATTGACATGACAAGAAACAGGAAATCTACATTCTATGACGGAAAGACAGGAGTTGTGCATATAGACTTTACGAATCCCTTTTGTCCTGAGATGCGTCAGATAATTCTAAAATCCGGCAGACGTGCCAGAATTTCTCTGAAAGACGGAGGAACATATGTAGCAGTTGAAGGGCCAAGACTTGAAACAGCTGCTGAAATCAGGGCATTTGGTATGCTGCAAAGCGATGTCGTGGGAATGACATGTATGCCCGAAGCATCACTTTCAAGAGAGCTGGAGATATGCTACTCCGGAATTTCAGTAGTTGCCAACTATGCTGCCGGTATAAACAAGAAAAAACTCACAATTACAGAGGTAATAGAGGCAATGGGGGCCTCAACAGAAAAAATAAAACGGCTGCTAAAAGAGACCTTTACAATTCTTTCAGAATATAGAATGTGCTCTTGTAAAGACGCTCTAAAGGAAGCAAAGATATAGGGCGCGAGGGGAAGCCTGCCTGTCTGCTGGCAGGGATGAAGGGGATTGGAGTCTCCAATTATTGACATAGAAGAAGCAATTGTTTAATCTAAGCAAATATGCTGGAATTTCCCTTCAAAAAACTCCATATAATTAATTATATCATTACCGCACTTATCATAATCACAGCCATTTTATTTATCAGAGACATCCTCAGCATGAATTTCTTAAAGAATCAACACCGTGCAGTCAAAGCGGGAGACAAGAAAATTTCAGCTAAGATGCACCAGATAAAAAATATCATGAGCTACGCATCGATTGTTGAGAAAAATCCCTTTGGTCCCCCCGGGAAATTTCATCCCATGTCTAAAGGAAGGATAACCAACAAAAAGCAAGGCCCCCTTTCAGAACTTATTCTTGTCGGTACCGCAACCGGCCCGGAAGACCTCAGCTTTGCAATTTTTGAAAACAAGTCAAAAGCTGCACCTATGAAGCAGGAAGTTTTTGCATATAACGAGGACGTCTATGACTATGGTAACCTGACAAAAATAGAAAAAGAATGGATTGAACTTACACAAAGGGCAATTAGCCATAAAATATCGCTTATTGATATCACAGACGGTCATACAGGGGACTCATATAGTAATAACTCTTCCCGTTTACAACCTCGATTTGTCAAAAAGATAAATGATAAACAGTTCGTGCTCAATCAGAGAAAAGTACAGGAGGCATTTAATAACCCTGAACATATACTTTCAGATGCAAGGCTATTTCCCATTATAAAAGACGGAAAGCAGGAGGGATTTAGAATACTGGAAGTAAAGCCGGGTGGTATTTATGAAAACCTTGGTCTCAGAAACAGGGACATTCTCCTCAAGATAAACGGGCTCGAGCTTTCGAGTCCCGAGGCCGCGGTGCAGACTATGTCTGCTTTGAAAGGCATGAATACGGTCAATCTCGACATAATAAGAGACGGCGACAAAATGACCCTCAGTTATCAGGTAAGGTAATATCATACCTGTCCAAAGTAAAGTGTTGAGGGAGACACCCGGCCTCCCTGTTCATGGTTATTTGGACAGTAGTGAGGTAATATAATCAGAATGAAATTCCTGTATAATCGATAAATTATTGGACAACTTCTGTACTGTTTGATTTTAAGAGGAAGAGCATGAAGTTCTTTAAATTCATTACAATTATCTATTCCTTCATTTTCATAATTTCAATATCTATTCCCCTGTACTCCGCTGAAACAGGAGAAGCCGAGCAGAAGATTACATTTAACTTCGTTAATGTGGAAATGCCAACAGTAATCAAGTTTATAAGCGAGATTACCGGCAAAAATTTCATCTTTGATGAAAGGGTAAAGGGCCAGGTTACCATTATAGCCCCAACAAAATTGACAGTTGATGAATCCTTTACACTGTTCACTTCTGTCCTTGAGCTCAAAGGATTTACAATCGTGCCGTCAGGAACAAAGGCATATAAAATCATACCTTCCTCAATGGCGAGACAGGCAGGGAAAATCCTTATTGATAAAGAAATTTCTGTTGATGATACTTACATAACAAGGCTTTTACCAATAAAAAACATCAAGGCGGATGAAGCCGTAAAGTTTCTTCAACCAGTTGTTTCCCGAAATGGTCATATATCTGCTTTTGGACCAGGCAATCTTCTGCTTGTTGTTGACTCGGCTCTCAATACTGAAAAGATAATGTCGATACTGAAAAGTATTGACCAGCCAGCAACCTACCAGGAACCTGTGGTGATAAATGTTTATCCCCTTGAAAATGCAGATGCGGTAGAACTCTCAAAGGTTTTATTAGGGATTATTAAGAGCACACAAGCTCCAAAACGAAAGAAGACTTCCGCTGAACATGTGTCATTTGCCGACATAACCATAACTCCTGACAAGGCAACAAATTCCCTTATCATCATGGCCTCTCCTGTCAATTATAAGGCCATCGTTGCAGTTATAAAGTCACTTGATAAGAGAAGACGTCAGGTATTTGTCGAAGCAATGATTGTGGAGGCATCTATTGATAAACTGAAAGAGATCGGCACAAAATGGAGAGCAACTGTAAGGCACGAAGGAGAGCCTGTAACAATAGGAGGTTTTGGAACATTAAGTCCATCGGCCCTTCAAGATATAATCACCGGTCTTACAGGTTTTACCATGGGAGGGATGGGTAATTTCCTTGAAGTTCCCATCACAACAATTAACGCAGATGGTTCATTCAGCACATCAAATTTAACAGTCCCGGGTTTCTCAGCGCTCTTCGACACAAGTGAGTTCAAAGACGCAATAAATGTTCTCTCAACGCCTCAGATACTCACTTCCGATAACGAGGAGGCAGAAATCATAGTTGGAGAGAACGTACCATTTATATCTAAAAGAGAACGCGATGTCACCACTACCGGCACGGTGCTGAGCTCGATAGAGAGGCAGGACGTGGGTATAGCCCTCAAGATTACCCCCCAGATAACAGAGGGCGATTATGTAAAGCTTGACCTGTATCAGGAAATCTCGTCAGTTAAAGAAGATTCAGAGAATATCATTACTTCCGTAGGACCGACTACAACCAAACGGGCAACGAAAACTTCTGTTGTTGTCAGAGATAAACAGACCGTTGTCATCGGTGGCCTCATACAGGAGAAAGAGGAAACGAGTATAGCCAAAATGCCTCTTCTTGGAGATATTCCTATCCTGGGATTGCTTTTTAGGCATGAGAGCTTATTAAAAAGAAAAACGAATCTTCTTGTATTCATCACGCCTCATATTGTAAAAGAATCCGCACAGCTGATTGATATAACAGATAAGAAACATAAGGAATTTGCAATGAAGGAAAAGCACTACGTTGAAGGAGAACTCTTGCTTAAATTCAAAGAAGGAGTTCCCATTGAGAGGGCCCGTGATATACTGTCACAGAAGGGTGCAGCAGTTATCAAATTCATGGAAAATACAGAAATTTATCACATAAAACTCAGGCCCGGGCAGGAAGTAGAAGATGCAATAAAAGAGTTTTCATCCGAGCCTGATGTCCTGTTTGCTGAACCAAATTATAAAATCAAAATCCAAAGTGAAATATCTGCACCCCCTCAAGATATTAATAGAAAAGAATCAGCACCTGCTATTGATGTTGATGAAGCCAATGATAACATGACTATACAGGAACTTCATGAATCAGGGCAGATACAAATAGAAAACAATAAAGATCATTTTATTCAGGTTGGAGCTTGGAAAAATCCTAAATATGCTCAGGAGATGTTTGACAAATTAAAAATTTATTATCCTAATACCTTTATTATTGTAGAAAATAATTTTAATAAGGTCAGGATTACCGGGATAAAGACTAAAAAACAAGGCATGATTTTATTAAATAGGCTAAAGGAGAAATTTAAACTAAAGCCTTTCTTAGTGCTAAATAAAAATAAGAGATAAACTATGTTAAAAATTGTTTAAAAAAATAAATGAAAAAATATCTTGCCAAAAGGCTGTTTTAAGAAAGTTGACCTGATCTTTTGGGACAGGATTGAGTTATAAGTCACATGGAAACCATAGACAAAATAAAAGATGACGAAATAGAACTTTCCCTACTTGAGAAAATCCCGCTTTCATTCGTAAAGGGCAATGTTGTATTGCCGTTAAGAAGACAGAAAGATGAACTTCTGGCCGCTGTTGCAGATAATCAGGGTGCCTTTGCGCTGAGGGACATGGCAAGGGCGTATAATCTTAAACCACGTACTGTTTATGCGCCCAGAGAAGTGATACTCGATGCCATAAATCGGATTTACAGCCGGACTAGCAGAGTCAATAAGGTAATGGGCGATATAAAAGGAGAAGACCTGTCTATGGTTGCTACGGAGTTTGAGTCACCGAAAGACCTGCTTGAACTTACGGAAGAGGCTCCAATTATCAGGCTGCTTAACGCCCTTTTAATGGAGGCTGTAAAAGAAAGGGCAAGTGACATACATATAGAACCCTATGAAAAGGGGATTGATGTGAGGTTCAGGGTAGATGGAATACTCAGGAAAGTATTAAGCCCTCCAAAAATTATTCAGGATGCCCTCATATCAAGAGTAAAGATAATCTCGGGTCTGGATATAGCGGAGAAAAGACTTCCACAGGACGGCAGGATAAGACTACTTGTGGGTGGAAAGGACATTGATATCAGGGTTTCAATAGTACCGACCGCCTTAGGCGAAAGAGCAGTTCTCAGACTCCTCGACAGAAGGGTTGGGCTTTTAAGTCTTGAGATGATTGGACTCGATGGTTCGACATTAAACATATTCATAAATGCCCTTTCAAAACAAAATGGAATCATACTCGTAACAGGACCAACGGGATCGGGCAAAACCACTACACTGTATGCGTCCCTCCTCAAACTCAATACAGAAGAAAGAAATATAATAACTGTTGAAGACCCTGTAGAATACCAGTTAAAAGGTATTGGACAGATTCAGGTAAATCCAAGAATAGGGCTTTCTTTTGCATCAGGGTTGAGGGCCATTTTGAGACAGGACCCTGATATAATGATGGTTGGAGAGGTAAGAGATATAGAAACAGCTGAAATTGCGGTGCATGCCTCGCTCACAGGTCATTTGGTTCTAAGCACCCTGCATACAAACGATGCCCCCGGTGCACTCACGAGGCTTATTGACATGGGTATTGAACCCTTTCTTGTAGCATCGTCGCTCATATGCGTCCTCGCACAGAGGTTGGTGAGGACAATCTGTCCTCACTGCAAGGAATTGTATATACCGTCTCCCCAGGAAGTATCATATCTTGAAACCGCCGTTAAAAACGGAGACCTTCCTTCCCGCCTCCTCCGCGGACGCGGCTGTAACAAATGTACGGGGAAAGGTTATCTGGGAAGAACGGGAATCTTTGAACTTCTGGAAATAAATGCGGATTTAAGATCAATGATTGTAGGACGAAAAGACGCCCAGGCTATAAGGGCAGAGGCAATAAAAACAGGTGGCCTTGATACGCTTACGGCTGATGGAATAACGAAAATCATCAACGGCATCACCACTATAGAAGAAGTTCTCAGAGTAACACAGAAAGACATTGAAGCATAGAATACGACAAATTCAAAAATTAAAATGTAAAATGTCCGCCTTTACAGACCTCGGCGAGACAGGCAAAATTAAGGAATCTTGGTTTGATTTTTGATTTTTAAGTTTTTATTTTTGATTATGCCATTATTTAAATATCGAGGGTATAACCAGAATGGTTCTGAAATAAAAGGAACTATTGAAGCCGATGGACATAGAGATGCCATTCTCAAAATAAAAGCTACCGGTATCTTCCCGAATCAAATTTCTGAAGCTACACTTTTCAAAAAAAAAATATTATACTGGAAGCAACTTTCATCCCTTCTCCCTGACATAACAAGAAGTCTTTCTACTCTGTTGTCTTCAGACGTTCCCCTGATAGAGGCTGTCGGAGCCCTTGCCTCGGAACAGAAAGGCCAGTGGAAAGGTATCTTGACGGATATAAAAGACCGACTCTCAGCCGGGGCAACCCTTGCACGGGCAATGCAGGTGTATCCATCAATATTTCCTGAATTCTATACAAGTATGGTAGCCGCTGGAGAAAAGAGCGGTAGATTAACGGACGTTCTTTCAAAGCTCGCCGACTTTCTTGAATCCCAGACATCTATAAAAAACAAGGTTCAAACATCACTGATATATCCAATTTTTATGGCATTTGTAAGCATTATCATCCTTTCGTTTCTTTTCACTTTTGTTGTACCCAAGATAACAAAGATATTTGAGGAAACATCGGCTACCCTGCCCTTTATCACCGTGATGCTTATATGGGTAAGTACTGCGTTTCACAAATTCTGGTGGCTCTTTTGTCTGTTAGCCGCAGGCTTTATAGCTCTATATCAGTGGCTCAGGAAAACAAGAAAAGAAATTGTAGACTTAGTTTTTCTCAAACTCTCTTTTGACACCTTGCAGAGTCTCTACGTGGCGCGATTTTCCATGACCATGTCTTTCTTGCTTTCAGGTGGACTTCCGATACTCGCTGCACTTCAGCTGACTGCCAAGACGACTGGCAATGCTGTTCTTGAAAAAAAAATTATGGCCGCCCAGAGTTTGGTCTCACAGGGAGCAAAGCTTTCAAACAGCCTTGAAGGTTTCCCACCAACATTTTTGCAGATAATATCAACTGGCGAAAAAAGCGGCCAGTTAGCAGAAGTATTGAAAAAGTCTGCGTTATCTTATGAGGCAGAATTTGATAAGAAACTCCAGAGAGCTGTAAGTATTTTGGAGCCAATCCTGATATTGTTTATGGGACTCGTTGTCGGATTCATCGTAACAGCGGTGCTCCTGCCTATATTTGAACTCAATCAACTGATAAAATGAAAATCACAGAAAATAGCAGAAAAAAACACAGATTACCACAGATGTATCAGTGATAATTCATATGAAATCACTACTGCCCAAAACAATCATAAACAGGGAGGCTGGATGAGGGTGAATCTCTGATCGATTCATAGTGTTTGTGAGGTATTCAGCATCCGTAAATACTTTATTTTGGACAGTTATGATATAAAATAAAATATGACGGAAAAAGGAGAAATAGGAATGAAAATCGGACAGATAAAAAAAATCGTAACTGTTAGCTTTACACGGATGGGCTTTACACTAATAGAGATTATGGTCGTTGTTTTTATCATAGGTATGCTACTTGCCATTATCGCACCACGGCTCATTGGCAGGACTGATGACGCAAGGGTAATTGAGGCAAAGGCTCAGATAAAAAATTTTGAAACAGCCCTTAAGCTTTTCAAGATTGACAATGGTTTTTTTCCATCTACCGATCAGGGGCTTGAGGCGCTGATCGAAAAGCCCTCGATAGGGAAAATACCTGAAAATTACAGACAGCGTGGATACTTAGAAAAAAAGAAAATTAAACCTGATCCATGGGGCAGTCCTTACGTATACATTTCACCGGGCACACAAGACGACTATGATATCATCTCTTACGGTGCCGACGGCAGGCCGGGCGGAGAAAGATATGATGCGGATATTACAAACCAGGACATCTAGAACAAGTACAAAATTTAAAGTGCAAAATGCAAGATCAAAAAACAAAACCGAATTGCTTTGCAATTTGTCATCAACTTTAAACTTTAAACTTTTAACTTTAAACTTCCGCAGAGCGGGCTTCACTCTATTAGAACTAATCGTGGTAGTCTTCATCATTTCTCTTGCCCTGGCTTTAATCATGCCATCCTTCTGGGTTACGGAAAAGAACGCAGTCAAATTGGAAGCAAGACATATCAGCAGTGCCCTGAGATACGTTTATGATGAAGCTGTCGGGAAAAAACAGATATACTTATTCAAAATTAATCTCGACAGCAAATTATGGGGCTTTGATAGCGAAGAAGAATCCAGGAGTTTCAGGATAAAAGGTGACGTGAAGATAAGAGATGTTGTAATCCCTTCTCGCGGCGAAATTTCAAGAGGTGAAATCATAATAGAGTTTGGTCCTATGGGACCTGAAGAGCCTATAATACTGCACCTAAAAAAAGGTGAGTCCGAACACACGATTATATTTAATCATTTGAATGGACGGACCAGAACTTATGAAGGCTATATATTATAAAAAATTACAGATTGTAAATTTCAAATATCAAATTTCAAATCCAGGGATATCCGATCACTGTTCACCGCTAACTTTCCACTCACGCAGAGCCGGTTTTACACTTCTTGAAATCATGATTGCCCTTGCAATCGTTGGAACAGCCCTCATAGCCATCCTTCACACTGTCAATTATCATGCCCAGGTAGCTTACGAGAATATCCTCACCACAAGGATGCTTCTGCTTGCAAAGGAAAAAATTTCAGAAATGGAAATGAGTTCCAAAAATGATGAGGGCTTATTTCCTGAAACAGACTTCTCTTATGAAACAAGAGTCAGGGATATCAAAGATTTACAACTAATAAAAGATGAAGCAAAAGATGCAGGAATAGTTGAGTTAAGGGCAATTGTCAGGGGTTACGGCAAAGAGGTCGAGTTAAGTGAACTTGTCTTTAAGAAATAAACTCAAAATAAAATGAGAACCTGTAATTTTTTTCGAGGTGGGGGTTTTACTCTCATAGAAGTACTCTTAAGTCTTGCCCTTTTAATTATTATAGTTGGGACTTTATACAGTTCGTTTTTTACGGTTCAAAGTGCCCTCGAAAGATTCGATGGCATATCGCTGAAATACCAGGAAGTGAGAACAGTACTGGATCTCGTAAGGCGTGAAATTGACGGCGCACTTTACAAAAATCAGCCGTCTTTGAATTCAGAAAATTATCAAACAATTTTTGTCATCGAGGATAGAGATATATCCGGCAGGCCCACGTCGAGATTGCATCTTACATCATCTTCCTTCAAGGGGAGTGGGTTTCATGAAATATCATATTATGTTCAGGAAAAAGAGGAAAGCCTTGCACTGGTAAAAATAGACTCCCCCCCATTCAAGATGTTGACCGAAAAACCCTCTGCAGATATTCTCACAAATAGAGGATATACCTTGGAGATGGTAGACGAAATAGAAGGATTCACGGTCGAGACCCTCTTCAAAAATAAGTGGATTAAAACCTGGGATGCAAAAGAGACCGGGAAACTGCCTGAATTAGTGAGGGTTAGCATAGAATTTGATGATAATGGTAAAAGAGTAAAACTCACGGAATATGCCAAACCTAAAATAGGAAGACAACTGTGAAAAACAGAACTCAGACTAAACTGTCAACTGTCAACTGTCAACTGTCGACTGTTAATCAAGGAGGTTCTGCCCTCATAGTCACGCTCCTCATCATTACAATCCTCATAAGCCTGACAGTAGAATTTGTTTATGAGGTTTATATTGGGACCACTGCATTATCGAACTGGAGCAATGCACAAAAAGCATCGCTCATAGCAAAATCAGGGCAAACGTTAAGTTCTCATTATCTGGGGGAATTTGGAAAATTTTCTTATACCAGCCAGCGTGAGATATATATACCGGTTGTGATGGATTTCGGCGCTGACACCATCCTGACAATAAACATTGAAGATGAAAATTCAAAATTCAACATTAACAGCATTATCTATCCAAATGGACTGACCAATGAAGAAGCACTGTCTTCCTTGAAAAAGCTCCTTGAATATCTTAATATTGACCCCTCATATGCATTGGCCATAGCTGACTGGATAGACCCTGACCACGAGCCAAGGCTCAGAGACTCAGAATATAGAGCAAAAAATGTATACCTCTGGAGTGTAGATGAGCTCAAGCTTATTAGCGAATTGGATGAAAAGATTTTTAATACAATCACCCCCTTTATTACAGTATATGGCAATGGGAGTAATGAGATAAACATAAACACCGCAAAACTGTCTGTGATTTTAAGCCTTCACAACGGAATAACGGAAACTCTGGCAAAGAGGATTATTGATTACAGGGAGAGCAGACCCTTTGAAAATAGGGCACATTTACAGAGGGTATCAGGAATGGGCGCTATTGGACAACAGATTTTAGGCAGGATTAACGTTAAAAGCTCTCATTTCAGGGTTATCACCAAAGCAACGGTAAGCGATATAACAAGAATTATAGAGAGCGTTATGGATACCTCAAAGAAGGTTCAACACTGGAGAGAAGGATAAAAGTGAGAATTGGGTTTATTGACTGGATAGAAGAAAAACTCAGCCTTTATGTTTTTGAGAGAAAAGCCGGTCAGTATATACTTGTGGACACCATATCGGCGACTCCTGAAGGCGAGTTGAACCAATCCCTTCTGAAGTCCATCGTAAAAAGCAATATTGAACACGTATATTTGAGTGTCCCCGCAAATCTTCTGTCACTGAGAGAACTTGGCTTTCCATTTTCTGATAAA
>CAYFYW010000235.1:0-4428 GCA_964347425.1 uncultured Nitrospirales bacterium | reverse complement strand
CATCCAGAGCGTGACATTCATCTTTTGATCCTTTAATCGAGTCAGCGAGCGAAGAAATATTCTCTTTAGCAGCGTTAATATCATCATAGTTTTTCTTTTCTTTTTTATTAAGGCTCTCTATTATGAGCGAAAGGTTGTTGATTTCATTCTTCAGGTCGCTTATCTCATCAGCCTTATTAAAGATGTGTTTTCGTTTTAACTCGAGTTTCTGTTCTAAATCTGCAATCTCTTTTTCTAACGCTGAAAAAGTCTCGTTTTTGGAATACAGCATCTTCCCGATTTCAGAAAGCTCAATCTTTAACTCCCCATTCATCTGTCCCATGTTTTTAATCTGGGTGCTGACGTCCTCCTGTGTGCGGCTAAGCTCTTCATCCCGCACGAGAACCCTCTGTAACCTGCCCCCGAGATTTTCACAATCACTCCTGAGAAGCGATATCCTGCCCTCCTCTTCAATAAGTGCCCTTTCCCCGGAATGGAGCCTGCCCCGAATGTTCTCGAGGGCTTTTTCATTTTCTACGCAGGAAAGTCTTTTCTCCTCTATTAAAGCGTCTGATGAATGAATGTTTGTGGAAACCTCGGTTTCCCTTGACTTAAGATCATTCTCGGATACCGCGATACCCTGTAATTCTTTTCTGATTGAAACTACATCCCTTGCAGCGATCCTTATCTCAATGTCCTTAATTTCCTCAAAAAGAATTTTGTATTTTCCAGCCTTCTTTGCATACCTCTCTATGGAATTAATCTGCCGTTTAACTTCTGTAATTATATCCTGCAGACGCTGGAGATTTGCCCGGGAGGATTCAAGCTTCTGAATAGCCTCGGCCTTTCTGACGTTATACTTCATTACGCCGGCAACTTCTTCAATCAAAAACCTTCTCTCGTGAGGTTTCGAATTGAGTATTGCGTCCATTTTACCCTGCTCTAATATCGAATAGGTTTTCAACTCAAGCCCCGTATCAAGAAAAACATTTTTTATGTCCTTAAGCCTGCAGGGAATCTTATTCATAAGATACTCGCTCTCGCCTGACCTGTAGAGACGACGGGTGACCGAGATTTCCCCTGATTCAGAATAACCCCCGTTGTTAATGCCCGATATAATGAGGGTTACCTCTGCCATGCCCCTGGGTTTTTTTGAGACTGAACCCGAGAATATAACGTCATCCATCCTGTCACCCCTCAGGCTTTTAGCGCTTTGCTCTCCGAGAACCCATCTGAAGGCGTCTACTATATTACTCTTGCCACAGCCGTTAGGCCCGACAACAGCGGTGATACCGGGATGGAAATTGAAGACGGTCTTTTCAGAAAATGATTTAAACCCTGTTAACTCTAATCGTTCAATTCGCACTTTTTAAAATTCAGCCATTACTATCAATAAAAAGAAATGTAAAATTATACGCCTTTTACTACTGTTAATATATACCATTGTCTTTTTTCTATCAAGTCAAAATCTGCCTCTGGTAAACAGATATTCATCTGCCCTTGGTCCGTAGCCCCAATCCTTCGTGACGTTGTAATTCTCTCATATTCATTGGTAATTATCTGATTATTGTAATTTGGTTATTGTTATTTTAGATTTTATGGTCTGTGTCAATCTGTGGCTAAAAGTTTGCGGTCTACCAATATTTTATCTCAAAGCCATTAAATTCTCCCGTATAATCAAGCCATGTTTCATCAACATTTAAAACAGTGGCGCCCGGTGGGCCTTTGTGACACCACTGAACAGCCTGTTTGAGCTTATCCATAGGCCCTTCAAAGACTGCCTCCACATTGCCGTCGGGAAGGTTTCTGACCCACCCTGTCAATCCGTATCTGCTGGCCATGTCTCTTGTGCTGGCCCTGAAAAATACCCCCTGTACATATCCCTTAATAATTACATGCACCCTGCCATTTTCCATGATAATATAATAAATTATACGGTGCGGGGATTCAAATGGAAAATCGCAGATGATCACAGTTTAGAAACAAAGTCAAGAGTTGAGGGTAGAGAGTAGTAAATAGCGAGAAAAACGGAAATTATGAATCGATGAATATCTGCGTTTTTGTTGTATGATGTATATCATTGATGGTGAACATGAAAAATATTAATGTATTAACAATATTAAAAAAGAAAGGGGGTACACATTGAAGGCTATTAAAGTCAAACCGGATATCTACTGGGTAGGAGCAGTTGACTGGGCAGTAAGAGATTTTCACGGTTACGTGACGCCAAGAGGCACAACGTACAACAATTACCTTATATTAGATAAACAGGTTACGCTTGTTGATACAGTTAAACACGACTTTGCACAGGGCACAATTGATAACATCAGAGACGTGATAGAACCTTCAAAGATCGTAAATTTGGTAATTAACCACATTGAGCCTGACCATGCAAGCAGTATTGATAAGATAATGGCACTTATACCCGGTGCAACTATTTATATAACAGACAGGGGCAAAAAAGGGCTTGACAGGCATTTTGATACATCAAAATGGAAGTTCAGGATTGTAAAGACAGGGGACACACTGAATACCGGCAAATACAGTCTACTTTTCCTTGAAACCCCCATGCTTCATTGGCCGGATTCAATGATGACGTATGTAAAAGAGGCTAAACTGCTTATATCTCAGGATGCATTCGGACAGCACATTGCCACTTCATCGCGTTTTGATGATGAATTTATTGAATGTGCCTCACAGGCAGAGCTTGAGGATGCAGTGATTGACTACTATGCGAATATCCTTATGCCTTTTGGTCAGCTTATAAAGACAAAGATAACAGAAGTGCAGAAGCTCGGACTTGATATTGATATGATCGCACCTGACCACGGCGTAATATGGAGAAAACATCCCGCAGAAATTATACAGAAGTATCTTGATATGGCAAACGGAAGGGCATCGCTGAGCATAGCTGTTATCTATGATACCATGTGGCACAGCACTGAACAGATGACGCTCCCTATCACACAGGGGATAAAAGAAGAGGGTGTGGACTGCAGGGTAATTAAATTACGTGCTACACCAATAAGCGCTGCTATTAAAGATTTCTGGAAATCAAGGGGATGCCTTGTTGGAAGCCCTACCCTCAATAATATTTTGTATCCTACAGTAGCTGAATTTCTTAGCCATCTCAGGGGGCTGCGACCTAAAAACCGAATCATCGGGGCATTCGGAAGCTACGGCTGGGGAGGCGGTGCTGTGAAAGAGGCTTATGAAGAATTCAGGAAGATGAAATTGGAAACTTTTGAACCCGGCCTTCAGGTACTGTATAAGCCTTCGTTGGAAGACAGTGCCAGGTGCTATGAATTCGGCAGGGAGTTCGCCAGGAAAACAAAAGATTATCATACCAAGTTTATTTAATTAATAGGATATTAACTGGCATAGTTTAAAGTAAATTGTTAAGTAAAGGAGGTTCAATATTTTACGGGGGTTAATTGCAGTATTTGGATTAAGTGAAAATAAAAAAGATCAAAGAACAAGTTACCGAAATACTGGATGGTTTAAATCTCTTTCTTGAATCCCATGACTGTTATCTGCAATTATCTGATGTGAAAGACAGTAAGGTCATCATTTTCTGCGGTGGGCAAGGCGCTCGCTGCGAAAAAAAATGCGTTTAAGAAGCTATTAAAGAAAAAATCCCGGATTTTGAAGTGATTTTTCAGTAGTGAAATACAAAATAATACAGCATGAAAAATGAAGTAATAAAATTTTTAAAAGAAAAAAAATATGTTGAATTGCTTAATTTATCATCCAGCAAAAAGAAAATCCTGAGCACACTTATTTCCCTGTCTTATGATAAAAAAGCCCTTCTCTCATGGCGTTCAATCGAGGCAATAGGAATTATCACCGGAGAAATCGCAAAATCGGATCCTGAAGCTGTAAGGAACATTGCGGGACGGCTTTTGTGGATGATAAGGGATGAGTCAGGCGGAATCGGCTGGAGTGCTCCTGAGATCCTCGGCGAAATAGTAAGAAATAACCCTTCTCTCTGCTCGGATATTGCTACAGTAATTGTATCTTTTCATGAGGAACCGCCGCTTTGTCCCGGGGTGCTCCGGGCTATCGGAAGAATCGGAAAGAAAAATTCTGAAATGATTGCTTTTGCTATACCTGTTGTTCTCCCCTATCTAAAGAGCCCTGATCAGACAATTCGCGGAAATGCAGCGTGGGCACTCGGAGAAATAGGTGTTACAGGAGCGGTGCATGTTCTGGAAGAACTAAGGGGCAACGGAGGTGTCGTCATTCTCTATGAGGACGGGGAACTGAAGAGAAAGAAAGTGGGAGAACTTGCTTCAGAGGCTATAAGAAAACTTAAATCGTGACTGATATGTGCGGTAACCACTAAAGGCGTTTACAGGCATTGTAAACGCTTTTAGTGACTTATACTTAATATTATTGATACTATGAATGTCTTCCAGACAGGGTCACTTTCTTTTACCAGAAAAGAAA
>CAYFYW010000234.1:0-8397 GCA_964347425.1 uncultured Nitrospirales bacterium | reverse complement strand
TGTTTCTGTTTTTTGGAAATTGAGCGGTAAGTCCCATATTCCGAAAGGTACCGACTCTCGTATGTGCTTGGGATGATTGCTCGCATGTGTTTCATGGCACGCACGGCATGTCCTGCCTTTTTCAGTTTTATTAACATGTTTAAAATGCAGGTTGATCTCACCGTTTCGGAAGTTTGTCAACTTGGTCGTTTCAGGATTCTGTACAATAGATTTTTCATGACAGCCAAAACAGAGGTTATAATTTTCAACCAGGAACGGCATGTAGAACGACCCCGGATACGGATTTCTCAATATTCTGAAATTACTAGACCCATGTGGGTTATGACAACCTGAACAGTCCTTCTGTTTTATTGGGCCATGGTGGTCTGAGTACTCTGCCAGCAACTTTTTCATGTTCGTAAGAAGTTTGCCATCCGGAGCCTCCAATTCTTTGTCATGGCAGCTGAGGCACAGATCCATTGGGGCCATAGAAAGCCGTTTTTCAATATTTGATACATGCGCCTCGTGACAATTCAAACACGCCTTGCCGGTCATCAAAGCGCCATGCTGAACAGCCGCCGTGGCAACCCACCGTTTCTTTTCCTCATGACAGTTAAAACAGAGTACCGGTGCCTCATCGCCCAGCATAAATTGCCTTGACGCAGAATGGGGATTATGGCAGTTGACACAATCTTCAGATACGGGCTTGTGAATAACCTTTGCCTGCTGAAAACTCTCTGCATGGTCAGTATGACACATGAAGCACAGCGTTGGCCCCCTGGCTTTTAAGTTTTTCTCGTAATCTGCGTTATGAGGCTCGTGACACGCTATACATCCACCAACAGCAACGGGTCCATGAACATATTTATCAGAAATAATCTCCTTGTCATGACAATTAAAGCACAGCTTGCCCCCCTGTTCAAAAAGATGAAACTTATAGGCAGAACCGTGAGGGCTGTGGCAGGCGATACACTCTCCTTCCTCAACGGGGTTATGGATAAACTTTTTAGGTTTAAATTCATCATGACAGGAAAAACAGATCTTATCAAGATTTTTTATTTCCCCAAATTTATGTCTCTTGGGTCTGTCCTTGTGTTTTGAAGATTTCCCGTGGCATACTGTGCACTCACCTGCAGCGACAGGCCCATGAACGAATTTTTCCCTGCCCATATCAGCATGGCACTCCGTTGTAATGCAGCTCTCGGCCTTTTTCTTGGGGGTCCGCACCTGTGAATGTGCTGTCCTGTCAGAGAAGACTATCGCGACAAAAACCGCAATTACGCAGAGAACCTCTATTGGGTACGCTTTCTTCTTCATTTACTCTCCTGAAGCGATTATGATATTTTCCTTGAAATCGAATATAAATGAAACCGAATATAAATTATAACTAAAATTTATAATCTTATTCAAGAATTAAATGGCTCCCACATCCCGATAGAGAAACACTATTAAACTACTTTTACCCATGATACGTTCAATCTCTGTTTTTGGGTGGCTTCAGCAAGTAGCAAACGAATCTCTGATCGATTCATTGTGTGTATGAGGTGTTCAGCCTCCGTAAATACTTTATTTTGGACAAATATGTTTGTATAAAAAAATTGGTGAAATATTCAACGTAAAAATTGTATTCTAATAGGAAGCGTCACAAATAAAATGGAGGAACCCTTGGTAATAGGCAAGCCACTTTTTACCGTTGAACAGATTCAAAACAGGGTAAAAGAGATGGCCGCAAAAATATCCGGAGATTATGAGAACAAGGAGATTCTGGCAGCTGGAATCTTAAGAGGTGCCTTTATGTTTTTCTCCGACATAGTGAAACTGATCCAGACCCCAATGGAGATAGACTTTCTTACTGCGTCGAGTTACATCAAGACGCAGAGCACAGGTGAAATTAAAATACACGCGGATCTGAGACAGGATATAAAGAACAGACATGTACTTCTTATTGAAGACATTGTTGACACAGGAATCACACTCGCGTACATCAAAAATATGCTGCTCGCAAGAAATCCCGCTTCTTTAAAAGTGTGCACATTTCTTGATAAAAAGGCCCGGAGAAAAGTTGATTTGCATCTGGACTATGTTGGTTTTGTAATACCGGATGAATATGTTGTAGGCTATGGCTTAGACTACGAAAATAAGTTCAGAAATCTTCCTTATATAGCTATTTTTAAGAAAAGCACTTAAGGTTATAAACAGAACCGACATCCCCTGTTTTTTCCTTTACATACATGAAGAATAAATACCTTTTTTTGACAGTTAATTGCATCTTTATATATACTTTCAGGAAATATTAGACCAGGGAGGAAAAAAACATGGATTATGGAATGAAAAACAGGCTATCACGTATTGTCAAGCCAAAAACAGGAAAGACTGTCATGTTAGCGGTTGACCACGGATACTTTCAGGGGCCAACAACAGGGTTAAGAAATTTCAGAAAAACCATCACTCCCCTGGTTCCCCATGCTGACTGCCTATTTATCACGCGGGGCATGCTGCGAACCAGTATTGATCCGAGAAGCGATACCTCGATATGTCTGAGGGTCTCCGGTGGCCCGAGTATACTTGGAGACTTATCCAATGAGGACATAACCACTTCTATTGAGGATGCACTGCGGCTTAATGCATCTGGAGTCGGTATGTCTATATTTGTAGGTGCAAGCAATGAAGACAGAACCATATCAAACCTGGGCAGGCTCGTTAACGAAGCAGAGCGGTACGGAATGCCGGTACTCGCTGTAACAGCAGTTGGCAGGGAAATGGCCCGGGATGCACGGTTCCTGGGTCTTGCCTGCAGAATGGCAGCAGAGATTGGAGCACATTTTGTTAAAACATACTATTGCGAAGATTTTTACAAATTGGTGGAAGCATGTCCTGTGCCGATTGTCATGGCAGGAGGTAAAAAGATACCGGAAAAGGACGCTTTGCAAATGACAGCAAACGCCATCAAGGAAGGGGCGTCAGGGGTAGACATGGGCAGGAACATCTTCCAGAGTGATAACCCCGTTGGAATGATAAAGGCGATAAAGGCTGTTGTTCACAAAGGTGCCTCTGTTGATGAGGCGTTTGAGATTTACTCAAAATCAAAACAGCCCGTTTCGGTTTAATAACGCACTCAGCAGAAAGAAAATAAGGATCACTCGAAACGAGCCAGATTCACGGCTTTACTGATAGTGCTGTCATTCCCCGACCTGCCGGCAGGCAGGCTTGATCCGGGAATCCAGAGGTAAAAACTTAAAACATGGATTCCCGATTACGACTTTCGAAAATGACGAAAAAGCGGACCCAGACACTGCCCTGTACAGAACAATGCAGGGTGGTACAGGGCTCTGTGGTTTTCTCAATGCATTATTTGGGTAAATGTTAATTTTTAAAATATGAAAGTAGCTGTCTATCATAGTAATGAGGATATAAGGATTGAGGAGCAGCCGGAACCGGTTATATTCGATGATGAAATTCTGGTAAGGATGAAGGCCTGTGGAATCTGCGGGACCGACGTTATGGAATGGTACAGGAAAAAAAAGGCCCCTCGAATCCTCGGCCATGAGATGGCAGGTGAAATCAAAGCTGTTGGGAAATCAGTAAAGGCATTTAAAAAGGCCGACAGGGTATTCGTATCACACCATGTCCCGTGCTACAGATGTCATCATTGTGATCAGGGCAACTATACCGCATGTGAAACACTTCACACAGGAAATTACTATCCCGGAGGGTTCTCAGAATTCATAAGAGTTCCTGAACAAAATGTCAAATACGGAACTTTTCTTCTTCCTGAAGAAATAACTTTTGAGGATGCTGCGATGATTGAGCCACTGGCATGTGTAATTGCCGGACAAAATCAGGCAGGATTAAAAAAGGGACAATCAGCCCTGATTATAGGCTCTGGTATTTCCGGACTCCTTCATATTCAACTGGCCAGGATGAAAGGAGTCCATGTTATAGCAACTGATATTGACGAGTACAGGCTCAATAAGGCGATAGAGTTTGGCGCTGACCGCACAATGAGTGCGGACAAATATTCCATTGAAAAGCTCAAAGACGCAAATGATAATAAACTGGCGGACGTTGTTATTGTCTGTGCCGCTGCTGTACAGGCAATTGATCACGCCATATCATCCATTGACAGAAAGGGGACCCTCCTCTTTTTCGCAGTTCCCCGCACTGATATAGCTATCCCCTCATTAAGATTCTGGCGAGACGAGATAACAGTAACATTTTCATACGGTGCAGCCCCTGATGACCTTCAGGAGGCGCTTGAGCTTATAAAAAGCGGCCGTGTCAATGTCAGAAAGATGATAACCCACAGAGTCCCGCTTTCTTCAATTATGGAGGGATTTAAATTAGTCTCGGAGGCTAAAAACTCGTTAAAGGTTGTAGTAGTCCCTGATGGAGATGTTTAATTATTTCCCCGAACAAAATGTTTCCAGTGTCTTTTTCTTATGTAAACTTCTTGATTAATTCTTTGAGTTTATGTTATTGTCTTTCGTTAATATTTTTTATCACCAATTCAGTTGTTTTCGGAGGCCTTAAAAATGGGAAAAGCGAAAAAGATAGGAATTTTAATCATTCTGATTGGACTCTTTCTACCCACAGTAACACTGCCTTTTATTACAGAGTTTTATCCCCTTCCCGAGGTATGTTTAACCTCCAATTTTTTTGGTAATCTGGGGAATATGGAAATTGTATTTCGTCCGGGGCAGGCAACTGAGATAGACAAAGCCGAAGCAACAGGTTATAGAGCGAAGATAGCAGTACCATACCGTTATATCTTTGCCCTGGGTGTTATCTTAGTCTGCGCTGGAACAGGCATCATGGTCATAACAAGCGGTGGTAGAAACTGAACAGTATGATTTTTTCAAATATGATCTGGTGATCTGAATCACAGACTTCTCACGAAATAAGTAATATATTTAAAACATATTAAGGATAGTATCTGAATTGTAATACATGAAAGTAACCCCATTAGAAATTCAGCAAAAAAAGTTTCCGGTAAAATTCAGGGGACTTGATGAAGATGCGGTTGATTCTTTCCTTGAGCTTGTGAGAGAGCAAATGGAAGAACTTTCAAGAGAGAATGCCTCCTTGAGGGAAGAGGGTTCACAGAGAGAGAAAGAACTTGAAGACTATAAAGAGACAGAATCGGCTCTGAGAAATATGCTTATAGGCATGCAGCAGATGGTAGAAGAGTATAAAAATGACGCTAAAAAAGAAGTTGAAATTATCAGGAAAGAAGCAGAATTGCAGGCAGAGAGAGTAGTAGAAGAAGCACAAAGAAAGGCAGTAAAGATTCATGAGGACATAGCAGACCTCAAAGGAGTAAGAAGACATTTTAAAGAAGAGTTGAGGCGACTAATTGAGAGTCATCTGGAAATGTCAGGTGTTCATGAGGATACAGAGACAGAGCATCCGGCAAATATGAAAATGGATGACGATAGTAATGAAAAAATAAAACTTTTAACCGCTTAACCAGCACTTCCCGACTTTTAAATCCAGCCTCATAATACAGATGACCTTTCCCCGATTTGACGGACACCCCCAAAAGTTCTTTGGAATTTTTTTCATTGTAATCACCTGATTTTATTAATAAATCCTTTGAACTTGAGGGACAATCTTAAAGAGACGGAATCTTAGGAATTACTGACAGAAAGTCGCATTATCTTTTTTCGCTCCATCTCCAAGAAGACCTCTACCACCTTAGGGTCAAAGTGGATACCTGCAAGGGAACGGATATGCTCAAGTACTTTCTCCTCCGGCCAGGCAGGTCGATATGGACGGTCTGATCGTAAGGCATCCCATACGTCAACCACTGCAAATATTCTCGCGGCAAGTGGTATCTCCTCACCCTTAAGCCCTCCAGGATATCCCGTACCATCCCACTTCTCATGATGATAGTAAGGTATGTCAATGGCACGTCGTAAATAGTCTATCTGAAATAACATATCATTGGCAAACTGAGGATGAAGCTTCATTATCATCCATTCTTCATCTGTTAAAGAACCCGGCTTAAGGAGTATGTTGTCGGGAATGCCCAATTTGCCTATATCATGCAGAAGAGCTCCCCTTTTTATATGAACAAGTTCTTCATCTACTATCCCAAACTCCCGAGCAATGCAAATCGTCATCTCTGTAACTCGCTGGGTGTGACCCTTTGTCTCTTTATCCCTGAGATCCAGGGCACGTGACCAACCTTCTATGGTGGTGTCATAGGCCTGGGAAAGTTCATTAAAAAGGCAAGAATTGTCTACAGCAATTGCTGCCTGATCAGCAACATTCTCAAGAAATTCCAACCAGTCCGGTTCTTTACCCAGGTAGGAACGATGGAAGAGTTCTAAAACACCCTTTACCTGATCCCTGGCGATAAGAGGGATAGCAAAATAGGAGATAAAGTCCTCACCGGCAAATGGTCTAGAACTCATAAAACCGTCAGGTTCTTCTTTAAGATTGGGGATAGTTACGATGCAGCGCTTCAGTGCAGCACGACCAGCATTACTCTCGCCCATTTTGAGTCGAGTATATTTTAGGGCATTTGAGCGAAAACCTTTGTTAGCTACGTATTCCAGTGTCTGTGTTTTCTGGTTCAGGAGCAGTACAGAGGCAGCATCTATCCCAAGCTGAGTGGTAACCTGGATAAGCAGAATGTCAAGGGTAACACCCAGGTCAAGGCTTGCGGTAATAGTCATATCCATGAAGCGCAGGACGTTAAAGCGCTTAAGCTGATGTTGAATTGTATCCTCCATCTTCTTGCGTTCAGTTATATCCCTGAAAATACCCAGCACATATGTTTTTCCCTCTAAGGCTATAAAAGACGTACTAATATCTACATAAAAAATATTGCCGTCTCTTCTTTTCACAGGAATATCTTTAGTCCCCTTAATTTCATTCCTGCTCACTTGCTCAAACTGATCAAAAACATAGGGCAAACTTTCATCGGGATGAATATCCTTGACCCCTATGTTTTTGATCTCTTCCATACTATAACCTAACATCTGGCAAATCTTTTCATTGGCCATATAGAATTTTTTGTTATCCGGGTGCGCCAAAAAGATCCCGTCAGTTACACTGTCAAAAATAGTTCTAAATTTATTTTCGGATTCCCGAAGGGCCCTTTCCGCCTCCTTGCGCTTGGTGATGTCTTTCAATATACTCTGAATATACTTTCTACCATCATTTGAAACAGCCTGAGCGCTTACAAGAATATCCAGTATCTGTCCATCCTTTGCCTTGTATTTCGTCTCAAAGACATCAGACCCTTGTCTAATGATTTTTTCCACATGTCTGGTAACATCTTCTTCTGACTCAATGACTTCAAGGTCAGATATCCTGAGGTTTTGGAATTCCCCTCGGGTATAGCCGAGATTTTCGTGTGCCTTTTTGTTAAAAGCCAGCACTGCTCTTGTGTCAGAATCAACTAATATAATCCCATCCGGTGCCTGCTCAAAGAAAGTGCGGTATCTTTCCTCTGATTCGCGCAGTGCCTCCTCCGCTCTGTTGCGCCTGATGACCTCTTGAACGAGTTCATCACGTTTAACAGTGGTTGTTTTTAAATTTTTTGTCATCTGGTTAAATGCGCTTGCCAGCTGCCCTATTTCGTCATTTGATCTGACATTAATCTCATACTTCAAGTCGCCGTTAGCTATTATTTTTGTAGCATTTGTGAGTTCAGAAATCGGCATGGTTACTGATCTGACTAAAATAACCGTTACACCAGCTACTAAAATTAAGACCCCAACAATTATAAAACTAATCCCTCGAACAATATTTGAAATACTTTCTTTAACAGGTTCTGCTGAAATACCTACACGTACAACCCCCAGTTCACCCCCCAATATCGGTACAGCTACGTCGATAATTTTGCCTTGTTTGGTGTCTATGTGTTGAATATTGTATTTCTGTTCTCCTCCGGCAGTATTTATTTCTTTTAGATCTGCCGGAAATGTCTCTTCAAATGTATGGGCAGAAACTTTGCCTTCATGGTCTAAAATAAGAATATATTTGATATCCTCTCGTATTCTTTTATGTCTATGAAGATTCAAAACCAGGTCAACGGTTCCCTCGTTTAATAGATCTCTAACGCTTTCAATAGCAATATTTTTAGCTAAAATGACCCCTTTTCTTTGGAGTTCTGCATTGAGTTTTTTTGGTACTGTAGTTACAATAAAAAATATTACCAAGCTGCCCAATATCACTATTAATCCTAAAGCGCCGATAAGGATTTTATTCCGCAAATTAATAGGAGGCATAGTATCGTCTATCTGTTTATTCCTCTTTACTTTTTTGATCCATCATGGCAATCATCTCCCGAATGGAGTCATAGTTTTTGTCATCAATTACAACAAACTTATCGATGTTCATCCCTTCCAGTATTTTTCTGCCTTTTTCATCTTCATGAATACTCAGAAACACGTTTCTTAATCTGTT
>CAYFYW010000233.1:0-2027 GCA_964347425.1 uncultured Nitrospirales bacterium | reverse complement strand
ACCCCCCTGAAGGTTTAGTCAACGTGGTTGTTGGACGGATATCCGAATTCCATTACGATGTAGTGGATGTGTATGGTATGGACGTTAATGTGAACGTATATGCTGTAGATAGCAGCGGGAAGACACATCTCATAGACAGCTTTCAATCTCCTCAGGCTGATCCTCCACCGCTGCCCATTAAACCGCGTGCACATGAGCGCAACTGGCAGGGAACAGAAGATGCCTGGCGCTATTACAAGGGTACAGATGAACCTTCAGCAGACTGGAAGGAGATCGCCTTTGACGATTCAGCCTGGTTTGTCGGTCCAGCCGGTATTGGTTATGGAGATAATGATGACAGCACAATCCTTTTTGACATGCAGAATGGGTACATAAGCGTTTATGCACGTCGTACCTTTACTGTGGAAGATCCTGCTGCTATAACCAGACTTACCCTTGCAGTGGACTACGATGACGGCTTTGTTGCATATCTTAACGGTGTGGAGATAGCTCGAGAAAACATATCTGGAGAACCTCCTTTATGTACCGATACGGCAGCAACCAGCCACGAAGCAAATACGTACAGAGAGCTACACTCTGTTGATCCTGCTTTGTTGGTGCCTGGTATAAATATTCTGGCAATTCAGGGGCACAACCATGTGGTTAATAGCTCTGATTTGTCGATTATTCCGTGGTTCGGGGCTGAGCCTATTCCCGATATTAAGGCAAATGGCTCTGACGGGCCAATTACTGTGACATCAGGTGATACATTATCTTTAACAGTATCACTTGATTCCGGTGATTTTTCAGGTGACGGTGCAGACTGGTGGGTATTAGCAGCAACACCTTTTGGCTGGTATTATTACGATGTGAACAATGATTTCTGGAAATCCGGACAGAACGTTACCTATCAGGGTCCTCTCGTTGACCTCGGTTCTTATGAAGTGTTAAACACGTCTGAATTACCCGCTGGTTCATATAAGATGTATTTTGGAGTTGATATGAGTATGAATGGATCAATAGATATGGGTAAGGTCTTTTATGATAAAGTGGAGGTGGAAATAACACACTGATTCCTTCAAGGAATCAAAAATGAAATGTTCTTAATCTCTGGCAGAAACTCCTCTCAAAAAGAGAATCGGTACCACAATCGTTCCGATTCGTACCGAGATGCCTGGTCGGTTCACTATATTCAGAGGTTTTTTTGTCAGGCAGGATAGATCATCCGCAGGAGGGACCGCAGCCAGGGCCGCATGATGATGGCTGCGTTCCTCTGATTATGAATCCACTGTTTTCCCCTTCTTCCACAAAATGAATTTCCATGCCGTTCAGTTTTTCGGATGCGGTTTTATCTACGAATACCTTCATGCCGTTTTTCTCTAATGTTTCATCGCCTTCAACGGGATGCTCAGTTATATCCATTCCAAAGGAAGGACCGCAGCAGCCACCCCCGGCTGTAAAAATCCTGAGTCCCCAGTCGGTCTTTCCTTCAGATGCCAGAATCTCTTTGCCCTTTTCAGCAGCTACATCTGATATTGCTACCATACATTATCCTCCTTTATCCTGTCCTCAAAAATCTAATTCTTGTGCACCATCTCCAAGTATAATAAATGAAATGTGCTTACAATAGCAACCATTCATGTTTTTTTTCTGGCATGTTACAATCATACCTGATGAAACAAGAGGTTTTAGGGATTGTAGAGAGGGTGCATGAAATTTTTAAAAGTAGGGGACTGACACTGTCGGTTGCTGAATCATGCACGGGCGGGCTCATAAGCCATTATCTGACAGCCCTGCCGGGTTCAAGCGTCTTTTTTAAGGCAGGCATTATTTCTTATTCAGAGGAGGTTAAAAAGAGCGTTCTCGGAATTTCTGATGAGACCATTCTGCAACACGGGGTGATAAGCGAAGAGACGGCACGTGAGATGGCGGAAAAGGTGCGTTCACTCACAGGAACAGATTTTTCTCTCTCTACTACCGGCAATCTTGGCCCTGATGTGCTTGAAAACAAAGAAAAAGGTCTTATTTATATGGCGGTCTGCGGGAGA
>CAYFYW010000232.1:0-11188 GCA_964347425.1 uncultured Nitrospirales bacterium | reverse complement strand
CAGTAGCAAGAAAATGGATCTCTATGAGTATTTGCTCTGGCAACTGCGGCTTTCACGTTCGTCAGACAAGGTGCGACAGGCGGCAGAAGCTGTTCTTGGAAATTTAAATGAAGACGGATATTTGCAGGCTTCCGTAGAAGAGATTGCAAATATAGCCGAGGTTGATATGAAAACCGCTGAGGATGCCGTTGCGCTTATTCGTGGGTTTGACCCTCCGGGTGTAGGGGCAAGAAATTTACAGGAATGCCTGCGTCTTCAGCTAAAACCATTAAATCTTGAAAATACCCTTGTGGAAAAAATTATAACCGATGGCTTTCAAGAGATCGAGAAAAAAAAGTACAAAAAGCTTGCCGCTAAATTCAAAGTAAGTATCGATGAAATCCTGACAGCCATTAAGATTATCGAGGGGCTTGAGCCAAAACCCGGCAGAAACTATTCCAGCGAAGAAACTATCCATATAATTCCCGATGTATTTATTGAGGAATCTGAGGGAAAATTTGTCATAATCTTAAATGACGATGGCATTCCCAAGCTCAGGCTATCAAATTATTACCGAAAACTCATCACAAACAAAAAAAATCTGGGGCGGAAAGAAAAACAATTCCTTGAGGAAAAACTGCGTTCTGCAGTATGGCTACTGAAGAGCCTCGACCAGCGGAATAAGACCATTTATCGAGTAACTGAAAGCATTCTCAAATTCCAGGAAGGATTTTTCAGGAAAGGGATTAACTACCTTAAGCCCTTAAACCTCAAGGAAATAGCCACCGACCTGGGTATGCACGAAAGCACAATAAGCAGGGTAACGTCTAACAAATACGTACAGTGTCCCCACGGTCTTTTAAATTTCAGGTTCTTTTTTAGTAATGCAGTCCACGCTGAAAGAGGGGATATCTCGTCAGCAACGGTAAAAGACATTATAAAGCAGTTAATATCCAAGGAAGACCCCAGGGCCCCAGTCAATGATAAAGCCATTGTCGACATACTGAAAAGCAGGGACATAAATATTGCTCGAAGGACAGTGGCAAAGTATCGAGAAGAGCTGAAAATCCCGCCCCATAGTGAACGTAAAAAATGGACATAATGTTTGATTTTGCAGATTAAAAGATATGGATTACACAGATATTAATATTTCAGATTTACGATCTCGGATTTCGGATTTAATAAATCTGTAATCTCCATAATCCAAAATCCGCAATATTTTTACCATCTGTGTAATTGCCTTTATAGATCGGTGTAATCAGGGATAAAATATCATACCGGGAGGGAAAAAGATGAATATAATCATTACCGGAAGACATTTGGAATTGACTGACAACCTAAAGAATTACGCGGAGGTCAAGATAAAAAAATTCAAGAAATATCTTAACAATATTACCGAGGCAATCATAACACTCAGTGTAGAAAAATACAGGCACAAGGCAGAAGTTCTATTAAAGGTTAATGGCCTGATGATACAGGCAGAAAGCGTTACAGGAGAAATGTATTCATCCATTGATGAGGTGGCGGAAAAGCTGGGACGTCAGGTTAAAAAATACAAGGAAAAATGGAGCTCTTTCAGAAAAGGGGAAGAAAAGGCGCCCGGGGCCCTTGATTCCGAGGAAATTTTACCTTCAATTATAAAAAAGACATCCTTTGATATAAAGCCAATGAATCCTGAAGAGGCTGCAATGCAGATGGAGCTGCTCGATAAAAACTTTTTTGTATTCACAAATGCATCTTCAGGAAGTGTTAATGTTTTATACAAAAGAAAAGATGGAAACATAGGGCTTATAGAGCCAACATAATGAAGGCCACTGGAAAGAACCGACTTTCTACCATTATTCTGACTGGACTTTCGGGGTCGGGAAAAACTATCGTCCTCAATACTCTAGAGGACATAGGTTACTTCTGTGTAGACAATATTCCTACGTCACTTATAAAAACATTTGTTCATCTGTCTGACAAGACACCCGCCATATCGAAGATTGCCATTGGTGTTGACATACGGGAAAGAAAATTTTTTACTGATCTGGATCAAACGCTTTCTTCTTTAAAGAAAAAACAAAAAATAGAAATAATATTTCTCGAGGCAGAAGATGATGTGATCATCAGGCGTTTTAAGGAAACAAGGAGGCCCCATCCTCTTGGTCATAGGGATCTTAAAAAAGCGATTAACAGGGAGATTAAACTCTTGTCAGACATAAGACGTGTGGCGGATAGAATTATTGACACATCCTCCTTAAGTCCTCACCAGCTTCGAAAAATTATTATAAAACTTTATTCTGGTGACAAAGAAAAACCCATATCAATTTCACTTCTTTCCTTTGGATATAAATACGGTATCCCGGCCGAAGTAGATCTTTTATTTGATATAAGATTTCTCCCAAACCCAAACTTCATTGAAGAACTTAAACCATTTGACGGAACAACTAAAAAAGTAAAAACCTTTATTCTCAGAAAAAAGGAGACGAAGCATTTCCTTGATAAACTATATTCCCTCCTCGAGTTTCTTATTCCACAGTACAGGGAGGATGGACGTAACTATCTAACAATCGGCATCGGTTGTACGGGCGGGAAACACAGGTCGCCTGCTATTGCCGAAGAAATCCAGAAAGCACTCAAAAAGCAAAAATATAAAGTATCCGTTATCCACAGGGATATTCACGACTTACACGGCTGAGGATAGCTTTTGGAGGTCCTTTTCTTTTACAGGTCCAAAAACAGTAAGGGCAAAGGGTTTATCTCCGGTCAGTCTTTGTGAGAGTCCTTTGATATCTTCGAGGGTAACAGATTCAACAGCATTTATAATATCCTCATGAGAAAAATATTTTCCGTAGTACATCTCCTGTTTGGCTATATTGATCATTTTACTGCCTGTTGATTCAAGAGAAAGGAAGAGGTTGCCCTTGAGCTGATTTTTTGCCTTCTGGAGTTCATCAACAGTAATCGAACCGGACAGGCCCCTCATCTGGTCAATTATAATATTAACAACCTCTCTTACCTTGCTTTTATCCGTGCCTGCATATACAGTCCACACCCCGGTATCAAAATAAGAAGCATTAAATGACCCGATAGAATACACAAGCCCCCTTTTCTCCCTTACCTCCTGAAAAAGCCTTGAACTAATACCCGCCCCGAGGATTGCATTGAGCAGATGCATAGCATAACGGTCCTCACTTGCCTGATGAATTCCTTTCATACCCAGACATAAGTGGACCTCTGAGAGTTTTTTTGACAAAACATTAATGCTACCTTTGAATTCAGGACCATTTTCATTCCTGGGGACAGAGTTTCTCTTTACAGTGCCAATGGTGAGGTTGAGATCCTCGATAAGTTTTTCTTCTCTAAAATTACCACTGCTTGCTATTATTATATCCTGTGTACCGTAATATTTTTCTACATGATTGAGGAGTTCTTCTCTTGTAAATGACTCTATAGCTTTTGTCTTTCCAAGTACTGACTGTCCCAAGCCACTTTCTCCCCAGATGTTTTTATTAAACAGGTCATGTATATAATCCTCAGGAGCGTCTTCAACCGATTTTATCTCCTCAAATACTATTCCCTTTTCTTTTTCAATCTCGTTTTCCGGGAAAATTGAGTTCAGGAAAATATCAGTAAGAAGAGCAACAGCCTGTTCAACATGCTCATTAAGGACCTTTATATAAAAGGTTGTACTTTCACGTGAGGTAAAGGCATTTAGTTCGCCCCCGAGAGAATCTATCTCCACAGCAATATCCTTTGCCGTCCTTTTTATTGTTCCTTTAAAAAACATGTGCTCGAGAAAATGAGAGATACCATTTTTATTCACTGCCTCGTTTCTTGAACCGACTTTTACCCAAATGCCAATACAGAGAGAACGCGATTCTTTCGTTGTTTCAGTCACTACCGGGATACCGTTAGTAAGAAGTACTTTTTTGTACATTGTTTTGTGTTTTGAAATCCCAAATACTAAAGTCTAAATTGTATAGTAAAATTCAAATTACAAAGCCCAAATGCCAAACATAATCTCCAGCCCAAATTTCAGAAAAAATTAGACATTTAAGTCATTTGAGATTAATTTGTAATTTGAATCTTGTCATTTGGATTTGACCAGGATGTTGAACTTGAATGGATAAAGCCCCCTAAAAGGAGCTCAGATATTAAAATATCATAGCTTAGGTCTTATGATTTCACTGCTGCTTTTTCTCTCATTGCTTCTTTTCTGCTCAGACGTATTCTACCCATCTTATCTATATCGATCACTTTAACAAGAACTTCTTCTCCTTCCTTCAGTACATCTGTAACCTTTGCTATTCTTTTGTCCGCAATCTGAGATATGTGAAGCAGTCCCTCGGTACCCGGCAATATTTCAACAAATGCACCGAAATCCACTATCCTTTTTATGTTTCCCACATAAAGCTTGCCCACTTCAGCCTCTGCAACAATCCCCCTTATAATATCTATAGCCTTATGCGCTGAGGTTTCATCTAAAGAGGCGATGTTAATGTTGCCTTCATCATTAATATCTATTTTTACACCTGTTTGTTCCACTATGCCTCGTATGACTTTACCGCCCTGGCCGATCACATCTCTTATCTTGTCAGGTTTAATTCGCATAGTAAAAATCCGGGGTGCGTGAGTTGCGAGATTGTCCCGCGGGCCTGCGAGAACTTCAGCCATTTTGCTGAGGATATACAGCCTCCCCTGCCTTGCCTCTTCTAAAGCCCTTTCCAAAATTCCCTTATTTACCCCTTTTATTTTCACATCCATTTGAAAAGCTGTAATACCTTCCCCTGTCCCCGTAACCTTAAAATCCATATCTCCGAGATGATCTTCAAGGCCAAGTATATCTGTAAGGATAACCACCTTCTCTCCTTCTTTTATAAGGCCCATTGCAATACCTGCAACCGGTGCCTTAATCGGTGCTCCGGCATCCATTAGAGCAAGTGCTCCACCGCACACAGTAGCCATTGACGATGAGCCATTTGACTCAAGTATATCAGCAACTATCCTTATGGTATAGGGAAAATCAGACTTTTGCGGGATCACTGCTTTGAGCGCTTTTTCAGCCAGCATACCGTGCCCTATCTCCCGCCTGCCGGGAGACCTCAGGGGCTTTACCTCTCCCACGCTAAACGGCGGGAAATTATAGTGAAGCATAAATGTTTTTTTTGATTCTCCCTCAAGTGCATCAATCCTCTGCTCATCCTCAGATGTTCCCAACGTAACGACAGCAAGACACTGGGTCTCGCCCCTTACAAACAAGGCTGAACCGTGGGTCCTTGGAAGGATCCCTACGTCACAGCTTATTTTCCTTATTTCCCCGGGCTTTCGGCCATCTGTTCTTACATTTCTTTCAAGAATCATGTCCCTCACAAGTTTCTTCTCAATATCGTTAAATACAGTTGCGATATCCGTTGATATATCATCTTCACCAGTGTTCAAAGCATCTACGACATCTGCCAGAATAGTATCGAGCGCTTCTTGCCGTCTTAGCTTGTCCGGAATTGTAACAGCATCTCTTATCTTTTCTAATGAGAGGCTTGATACCGAATTCACCAGTTCTTCATTGATGACCGGCACCGTAACGGACCTCTTATTTTTTCCTACTAATGTAGCAAATTGCTTCTGGACGTCCACAATCCGTTTTATCTCTTTATGTGCAGTATCTATAGCCTCAAGGAGGATTGATTCCTTGATCTCAAATCCCCCACCCTCTACCATGAGAACTGCGTCTTCGGTCCCTGCCACCACAAGAGAAAAATCACACTCCTCTACCTCTTCAAGGTCAGGATTTACAACAAAAGAATCCTCTATTATCCCTATTCTTACAGCCCCTAGAGGTCCGTCAAAGGGGATATCAGATATGCAGAGTGCAGCAGACATCCCGATAATTCCGAGGACATCTGATATGTTCTCCTCACCATAGGAGAGTACCGATGCTATTCCCTGTGTCTCTAAACGAAAACCTTCCGGGAAAAGCGGTCTTATGGGTCTGTCAATCAGGCGGGATGTAAGGACTTCCTTTTCACTGGGTCTGCCTTCCCTTTTAAAAAACCCCCCCGGTATTTTACCGGCAGCGTAAGCCTTCTCCTGATAATCTATGGTAAGAGGGAAGAATGGTAGATCTTTTCTGGCTTCCTTCTCTGCAACCGTTGTAGCCAATACAACGGTATCGCCATATTTTACAATTGCCGAACCATCAGCCTGTCTTGCAAAACGTCCCGTTTCGATAATAAGGGGTTTCCCTTTAACTTCAACCTCAACTTTTGTCATCAACTATTTTCTTATTCCGAGCTGTCCTATAATCTTCTCGTACCTGTCTTTGTCCTCCCTCTTGAGATAGTCCAGAAGACTGCGCCTCTGACCAACAAGTCTTAACAGGCCTCTGCGGGAATGATGGTCTTTTTTATGGGTCTGAAAGTGTGATGAAAGAGAGTTCAGACGCTCGCTGATAAGAGCTATCTGAACTTCAGGTGAACCCGTGTCATTTGTATGAATCTGAAACTTGCCGATTATTTCTTCTTTTTTCTGTTTCGCTAAAGCCATAACAATGCCATTTTTTTAAAAAACTCTAAGAAAGATTAACATAATTTAAGAGTGTCTGTAAACCCCGTCAGAAAGCTCATCAACCTCCGATTTTCCACAGGGGTTCAGTTTTCGTTCTTTTCCTCAGGGGGCGGAGCTTCCCCTATTGTCAGGGTCTTAAGTGCTTCATCATATATCTCTATGTTACCGGCTTTTTCTTTTAAATTCTTAATATATGACTCAAAGACATTTTTCTGCTTCTCTACTTTAAGTCGTTTCTGGACAGCTTCTTCTACCTTCTCAAAATCACCCAATTCACCTTCTTTCTTATCCGTTACCTTTATGATATGATAGCCAAAACGGGTCTTCACCGGGTCACTTACTTCTCCTGGTTTGAGGCTGAAGGCAACTCTTTCAAACTCGGGCACCATCCTGCCCCTGCCAAAGAAACCCAGGTCACCACCTTTGGTTGCAGAACCTTTGTCTTTTGAGAGTTTCTTTGCCAGTTCAGAGAAACTTTCTCCTTTCTTGAGCCTTTTCAGGATATCTTCTGCCTCTGCTCCTGTTTCCACTAAAATATGCCTTGCCCTCACTTCACTGCCTGCCTTAAATTCATCAGAATGTTTGTCATAAAACTCTCTGACCTCTTGATCATCGAATTTATTAATCTTTTCTTCAATTTCTTTTTTCAGTAAAAGTGATATAAGACTCATTTTTCTGAATTCCTCAATTCTATTCTCATATTCACTGTCCTTGTGAAGACGCATTCTCTTCGCCTCCTGATAAAGGAGTTCTTCTTTAATAAGCTCCTCAAGGAACGTCTTTTTGCCCTCGTCGCTCTGAAATCTCCTCGTTGCCCACTCAGGCATTCGACTTAGCTTTTTCATGAAATCTTTTTCCGTTATCTTTTCCCCGTCAACTTTTGCAAGTACAGGACTGGTGGAACTCTCCTTTGAAGCGCATCCAACAGCAAACAATACCGCAAATATAAAAACCAATAGCTTTTTCATTAAATCCTCCTCACTTTTACATACACGATACCTTATTGATCAGTCAATCAATATACCGTAAAATCAGACATTTTTTATAACACATAGTTGATTGATTTTACAACCTCACTCTGATTTTTTGTCCGACCTGGACAAAACTTTCTCGTATTCACTTATGCATTACATGCGTCATCAATAATCTCACAGGGACATCCCTTAATTTTTCCAACTTTGTAATTTCACCGCCTATACAGCAGATGCCACTTTATTCCGTTTTCCCTTCTTGAGCTAAAACATGGTCCATACTTACTGCTGCTTAACTTCTTAATTCTCCCATCATCCCCCTTAACTCACCAAAAACCTCCCCCCACGGCCGGCCTCTCAGGTCAAGTTCAATGCCCCCCTCCGGCAGATATTTGAGATAATTCTCTCTGCCTTTGTAAAGATCGAACATCTTCTCCGAGGTGACCGGTGTCTCAGGTGCAAAGAGGATTCTTATCCTCCCCTCAATGCTCTGTATCCTGGTTACAGCGAGTCCTTTTGCAAGCACCTTAAGTTCCATTATTTCGAGAAGTCTCCGCGTCTCCTCAGGTGATGCTCCAAATCTGTCTTTGAGCTCTTCACGGAGGTCTCCCAGATAGGCACTGTCTTTTGCCAGGGAAATTTTTCTGTAGAGGCTTAATCTCAATTCAGCATTCTCAATATAATGTTCAGGAATAACAGCTTTTATTCTGAGGTCAAGGACAGGGTCAATCTTCGGTGTAACTTTTTCTCCCTTGAGTTCCGCAACTGCCTGTTCAAGCATTTCCACATAGAGGTCAAAGCCGACTGCCTCTATGTGACCTGACTGCTCAGGACCTAGGAGATTCCCCGCACCCCTTATCTCAAGGTCCCTGAGAGCAAGACGGAAACCAGCGCCAAGATAACTGAGCTCCTGAATTGCCTGCAATTTCTTCCTTGCCTCTTCAGTGATGACGTCTTCTCCCGGAATGAGAAAATAGGCATATGCCCTGATATGAGAGCGTCCTACCCGTCCCCGCAACTGGTATAAATGAGCAAGCCCGAACTTGTCAGCCCGGTTAATGATTATGGTATTGGCACTGGGTATGTCAAGCCCGGAACCTATAATAGCTGTCGATACAAGAATGTCGGTTGACTTTCGGAAAAATGACCTCATAACCTGTTCAAGTTCTCTTTCTTTCATCTGTCCGTGTGCCACAGCTATCCTGGCGTGAGGAAGGAGTTCTCTCAGGAAATTTGCCATGCTGTAGATGTCCTGAATGCGGTTATGCACAAAAAACGCCTGACCGTCCCTGTCAAGTTCTTTCTGCAGAGCGTCTTTAATTATTTCAGGATTAAACCGCGCAACAAAGCTCCTGACAGCAAGCCTGTCTTCAGGCGGGGTCTCTATCAAACTCATCGCCCGTATGCCGGAGAGAGCCATATGGAGCGTTCTTGGAATAGGCGTTGCAGAGAGAGTCAGGACATCCACATTGGTTTTTAGCGCCTTTATTTTTTCTTTATGCGTTACGCCAAATCTGTGCTCCTCGTCTATAATCAGAAGCCCGAGGTCATAATAATGCACATCCCCGCCAAAAAGCCTGTGGGTACCTATAACAATATCTATTCCTCCCTCTGCAAGCGCCTTAATCGTCTGTTTCTGCTCTGCCCTGCTTTTAAAGCGACTCAGAAAATCAATCTTTATGGGAAAGGCTGAAAATCTTGAGGTAAAAGTATCATAGTGCTGTTCTGCAAGGATTGTGGTGGGAACGAGTACCGCAACCTGCTTTGCATCATATACCGCCTTGAAACATGCCCTCATAACCACCTCGGTTTTGCCGTATCCGACATCTCCACATAAGAGCCTGTCCATGGGAATCTGGCTTTCCATGTTTTGTTTTATCTCTGTTATGGCAGTTAACTGGTCGGGGGTCTCCTCATACAGGAAAAACCCGTCAAATTCTCTATGCAGTTCTGTGTCGGATGAAAAGGCATGGCCTTCAGCTGCAGACCGTCTGGCATACAGGGTCAATAGCCTTTCCGCCATGTCCTTTATCTTTTTTCTGACTTTCTGCCTGGTTCTTTGCCATGTCTTTCCGCCGAGTTTATCTATTCTGGGCTTAACACTTTCAGGGGCGCGGTATTTTTGAACAGAGCTGATTTGTTCCAGAGGTACATAGAGTCGGTCACTTCCAAGATACCCTATAACGATGAAATCTCCCTCATAATCTTCGACTCTCTGTTTTTTCAGTCCGAGAAATGTCCCTATACCGTGCTCAATATGAACTAAATAATCGCCTTCTTTAAAATCCTCTATTGAAGAGATGAGTTTTGATACCCGCGATTTCTTGATGGACCTGAAGACCGGTTTTTTTCCGAAGATATCCCTTTCCGTAAGAACGATCGCGTTGTGATACACAAATCCCCTGCCCAGCCCTCCAGTGGTAATTACAGGGCCGACTCTGTGCTGTACGGCAATGTCACTCTTGAGAAACGGCACCTCCATGTTTTCTTCAAAAAATAATTCTTTGAGCCTCTTTGCCTGACCCTCGGAAGAGCACACAAGGAGAACAAAATACCGGCCATGGAGTTCTTTTACTCTTTTTACGAGGTCTTCTATGGTTCTTCTTTCTTCCTGTAAAAGACCTAATCCGCCGGTGCTGCTGATCTGAAAATCAAAACCCTCTCCTTTTAATGGAAGAGAAGTAAAAAAGAAGGTTTTCTTACTCTGGAGCCGAGAAACCAGGTCAGGATAATGCCTCTTGATATCATCAGGCTCTTTCAGTATTAATGTGCTCGTCCCTAAGAATTCAAATAGATCCGGCCCTTCCACCGGCTCAACCGCAGGACCGATGGACACCTCTTTTATTTCATTCACCGTTCTCTGAGTGTCAGTATCAAAAAATCGTAAAGACTCAATCTCGTCACCGAAAAATTCTATCCTTGCAGGGAGTCCTTCTTCAGGAGGAAAGACATCTAAAATACCCCCTCTTACACTGTACTCACCCTGTCCGGAAACAAGAGGAACAGCACGATAACCGTTTTTTTTAAGGGTCTCGATTATCAGGTCCCTGTCAGTAGCGGCGTTCTTTTTTATCCATAACAAGGGAAATTTATCGCCGGGCCATAATGGAGATAGAGCAGCCTCAACAGAGGCAATAAAGTTCTTCCTGTCCGGGCCGTAAAGATGCCCGAGACTTTTTAAACGGAGAGGGTCACCCTTAGGCTGTATAAGCACAGGCTCCTCAACACCGAGGGATCTTGCCCAGAAAACCGCATCTGCATAAAATGAAAAGGCTGCATCTTCAGATTGGCATAGCAGCAAGCACGGTCCTTCAGGACGTAGAATATCTTTACGTCCGATAAGCATTGTAAACAACAATGCCCCGGAAGAACCGGAGAGTGAGGTGAAGCTATACGCCCCTTCCTCCTCAACGGCTTTGATTGCTCTGTAAAAGATGGAGAGGTCAAGTGGCATAGTTAATCATTAATCCCAGGGAATAAAAATTCGTTGAAATATGTCGAAGTACTTGAGCGATCGATTTACTTATGATAATTCACATGGTGGCTAAAAGTATATAAACCGGTTCCAAATGGTTCGACAAGTCCGCCTCAGGCGGACAGGCTCACCATCGTGGGATAAGCTCCAATTCTCAACGATAAAAAGTCATTAAGTCATTCAGTAATTAAGTCATTAAAAAAGTTGGTTTCTT
>CAYFYW010000231.1:0-2844 GCA_964347425.1 uncultured Nitrospirales bacterium | reverse complement strand
ATATTAACTCGTTGATAACAGAGCCGGCAATAAACGGGGCGCTTGTAGGGGGAGCGAGCCTAAAACCTGATTATTTTGTTAAAATAGTAAAAGGAGCCAAGGCATCCTTATAAAAAGAGGCTGCCTTATAATTATACGGGAGGATATAGGTGTACACGGTATTAGTAGCACTTCATTTAATAGTATGCGGGTTTCTGATTTTTATCGTTTTGATTCAGAGCAGCAAGGGTTCTGAGCTGGGTGCTGCATTTGGGGGTTCAAGCCAGACTCTTTTTGGAAGCAGAGGATCAGCAACTTTCATGAACAAGCTTACTACGGGGGCCGCTGTTGTATTCATGTTAAGCTCCCTCTCTTTAGCGGCCTTCTCTGTGAGGGGAGGGTCTGTGATGCCTGAAAAAGTACCAGCACAGGAATTACCTGCCCAGCCGCTGACTGAAGAAACTTCCGGCCCGATTCAGGAAAAACCCGCTGCTCAGGAACAAGCCGCACCAGCAGGCGAGCGGGGTGAAGTCCAGGAGATTCCATCAGTGCCTTAACCCTCACTGTTTTTGGAAATTTCGGATATAACTAACTCAATTTGTTCAAGGGTAATCCAGTTTTTTGTGAGCAAAATTTGTCCTAATAATCTATGTGGTCTTCGAGATAGATTATCATCTATTTGCTCTAATTGAGTTTCTTTTAGCTGTTCTGCTGTTATAAATCCCATATCTACAGCAGTCTGACCAAATCGAAGTCGATATTCATCAAAGATATATGTGTCAGTCTTTTTCTTCATGTTTTAGAGACCTTAATAACGGGTCATGACCTGCAAACGTACAAATATGTCTGATTTGCAATATCTGTATTTTATTTATTCAGCGCTTAACTACCAGCTGCCAGGACAACAATTGATAACAGAATACTAAACAGTAAGACAAAACCGATTGCTGAAAAGATTTTCTCTTTCATTTTTCTCTTACCTCCATATTTTTTCTGATATAAGCGAAAAGCATGCCAGATATACGGTTATATAAGGCATTGATAAATAAGGGTAATTTAAGCCATAAAAAATTTAGTGGGCGGTTTTGACATTCTTTTTACATCTGTGAAGAAAGACTCGGGAAGAGAAAACCTGTTGATTTTTTTGAGTAATCTTGGCTGAAGCTCCGGAGAATTGATTATTTCGTTCAGGTGAGCGTTTTTGGCATTCTCCGGCATTTTCAATAATGGCCTTACTGCCAGGTGCTTTTCCCCTATTCGAATCCTTTAACGGGCTATATAAACGGATATTTCCACATTTTGAATTTATTCTAATGTCAAGTGTCAAGACCTGACACCAAAAGTTTACCAAAAGTTTAATTTTTTTATTGACATTTGCAGGATATGGTGTTAAATTGTTTAGCAATAGAGTTCTCCCTGTTTATCAGAAAATTAAATTATATACATAAAGACAAATATCTATTTCCCGATAAAGCTAAACCCTCAGTGAGAGGGGTATGGAAAGTGACTTATCCTGAGGACTTAGACTGAGCTCAGCCGAGGTCGCGAAGCATGGCCGAGCTGGCAGAGGAGGAAAACAAAAGTACAATCCTGAGATAATGATACTAAATTTAAACGGGGTTCATAAGGGGGCTAAAAATGAAAAAAAACAGTCAAAGATATATTGGTCTTTTCCTGCAACGATACTTGTTCTCGATCTTTGTCTTTCTGCTTTTCGCAGCCACAATTCCCTGTGTGGCCTTTGCGGGGTACCCAACGCCCATCTGGGTTGCGTCCATTCAGGAGGGGCAGTCCTTACCGGATCCGTGGTCACTGGGTGCTGAAGTCCTTGACCGGTTCCCGGATGCCTTTGTATTGAGTGATGTCCGTGCCGCAGAGCTTCTGCTCAAGGCCGGATATCATATTGATGGGCCGATACGGATCACTTCAGGCAGGAACGTGACTCTTTTGTGGGTGAGGGCTGGCGGGTCGGACATCGATGATAGCGATGTGAGCGAGTTGGAGGATCTCGGCGTGGTAGTCCTTTGGCGCGGAGGAAAAAACCTTATCCTCGAATCAGAAGGTCTCCTGCCAAACACTGATCTGGTCCTCAGGCTTGAGCGCAAGAATATGCGGAGTGAGCCTATACGCCGCTATGAAGCGCAGCCTTTTGTGGAGCGCGCGTTCGCAGCTACAGTGTTTTCCCCTGCCATCCAGGAGCTGGTTGACCTGGTCGACCCCACCCTTTTCTTCCAGATAATTGAGGATCTTTCCGGCGCGAATCCAGTGGTGCTCGGAGGAAGCCCGTTCACATTCACGACGAGATACACCCCGAACTCACAGTGCGACAAGGCTGAGCAGTATGTATTCGAACAGTTTGTAGCTATGGGTTTTACGGACGTCCGATACGACCCATACTCTTTTTCCGGTACAGATGCGCGCAATGTTGTCGCAACTCTGCCTGGCGTGGAAACTCCGGAGCAGGTTTACATCATCGGAGCCCACGTCGACTCCCTGTCACCACAACCGGACATTCTTGCACCGGGAGCAAACGACAACGCCAGTGGCGTAGCTGCACTGTTGGCTACAGCGAACGTGCTCAAAGGCTATAGTTTTCGTTCGACGATTCGGTTTATTGCGTTCACCGGAGAAGAACAGGGACTGCGTGGCTCACAGCATTACGCCGCTGCTGCTTACGCTAACGGCGACAACATTCTCGGGGTTGTCGTCAACGATATGGTATCGTGGTACGATAATGAGTACAAGATTTATATTGGGGCAGAAACGGTTTCAGAACCATTGATGCATGTCCTGGAGGATGCCAGCCTGCAATACACAGGTCTCCAGACTCAGCTGATATTCGGTACTTATGGTTCCGATCATCAG
>CAYFYW010000230.1:0-2404 GCA_964347425.1 uncultured Nitrospirales bacterium | reverse complement strand
AGAAGATTACAGTCAATATATCCCCCGTGGCCATTACTCCAGAAGTCCTGAGTTCGAGAAATATTTCAAGGCAATGATGTGGTACGGCCGAATGAGTTTCAGACTGGCCCCTATTAAAGAAATAAACGGCAAATATTTTAGAGATAAGAAAATCGGCATCGCCGAAACTCTTCAAGCACTATTAATCTGCAAGGCTCTCAACGAAACGAGAGTAAAAGGGGAAAAAGCTTTAACCGTCTGGGAAAGAATATATGAAACGACCAGTTTTTTCTCTGGCAAATCAGACGACCTGACTGCAAAAGAATACAATCAGCTAATGAATGAACTTTATGACAAAGAATGTCCACTCCACAAATTAAAAAACGAGAAAAATATTAATGAATTTATAATCAAGGCTCGCCAGTTAAGAAAACCAAAGATATTATCCACATATATCACGGATATATCCACGAAGGTCATAAATTGGAAAACTCAAACTCAGGGTTTTAGATTCATGGGACAGAGATTCACGCCCGACTCTCACATATTTCAAAATTTAGTCTATGATAAGGTTAAATGGTACAGAGGCAAAAATCCAAAACCCTTTACCGCGGTTTTTGCCAATGGCGCCTGGTTCAGAGGATTTCCAAGAGGCCTTGATATAATGGCTGTTTTCGGTTCGAAGCTTGCTAAACAAATCTTAACAGAACAAGGAGATACCGATTTCAAAGATTATAATGAGCAATTCCTGAGATTGAGAAATGAGTACAATTCTCTTGAGCAAAACATATGGACCCAGGACCTATACTGGAGCAAGATTTGGGCCTTACAATCTATTCTCACCTCCCCTCCCGAAAATGCTCCCTTGTTCATGCAATCAGAGGCCTGGTTGAAAAAGCAACTTAACGCCGCTCTCGGCTGCTGGACCGAATTAAAACACGACACTATCGTTTACACAAAACAACCATACTCAATGGCGCAAGCCGCCTTTTCTGTCATGGGAAAAGGAGGACACCTGCCCCCCGAAACCGTCCACGGTTATGTAGAGCCTGTCCCTGAATTATATGCACGGGTAAGGCAATCTATCACTCAACTGCGCTTGAAATTAACCTCGCTCGGATTCCCATCCGACAGAGCATTGGAAAATAATTTTAATTCATTCGAAGCTATATTAACGAGCCTTGAGAACATATCCAAAAAGGAACTAACCGGCCAAATACCTACTGAAGCTGAATATAAAATGATAGAAAATATAGGCAACAGACTTAAGTGGATTCTCAGGGCTGCTCACTATATTGACGTAACTGAAAAATTCAGAAGCAAAATGGACAACAAAATGTCAATTGTCGCTGATGTTTTTACACAGGTAAACTCTAAAAAAGTTCTCGAAGAGGCAATTGGCCGACCCGCTGAAATCTTCGTCATCGCCAACGTGGACGGCAAAGACAAAGTCTGTCTCGGAGTTACCTATTCTTACTATGAATTTAAGCACCCAATGAGCGACCGACTAACCGATGAAAAATGGCGTTCAATTATAAAGGATAAAAAACAACCGCCTATACCAAAATGGATGAAGGATATCGCAGTGGAGCAGAAATGAACCTAACCGATAAAAAACTCAAATCGGTCTACTTCATAGAAACAGCTTTTCTGTATTTGCTGTCATGTGTAGTTATTTATTACATACTGCTTTTATCATCAAAAATAAATCTATTTGATTTATCCAACAGGACATCCGGTTTATGGAGGATAAATCCATTTTTGACGCTGCCCTATCTAATTGCCATTTTTTCAGGTATGGTGGTAATTCCTTTGGTTTGGGAAAGGGTAGTAAGAAGAATCGACTTTAGAGAAATGGGCTTTGCTATTCCCCGTCACCTTGTCAGAGAAGTCATTTATGGAGTGCTCTTGCTTTTCTTATTCGTCGCTTACAGCTACGTACTGTTATTAAAACAGAACGAACACCTGAGTTTTACACCTTATATGACAGCATCCGTATGCATTCCCTGGCTCTTCGTAGCTTTTGGTGAGGAAGTTCTCTACAGAGGCATCATCCAAAGACGGCTATGCAGCCTATGCGGAAAATACGGGGGTTTAATCTTAGCTTCACTTGTCTTTGCCTTCTTAGGGCACTTTAAGGCGCCACTGATAGACAATTTAATTCTGCGTTTTCCCTTCGGCTTAATCCTCGGTTACTTATACCTTCGCAGCCGAAGTCTGCTGATTCCTGTCGGCCTACACTGGGTATTTAATGTGTTGTTTGCCACTTATTGACCCCAGCTTCTACGAAGGTACAACTTAAGATGTGCTGACAGAATTTATGTGAGGTCTACTCACTCATCCACCTATCCACTCACCTTCCTTCGCGAGATACGCGATATTGAACTGTCATTCCGCACCAGATGCGGAATCTAATACAAATCCT
>CAYFYW010000229.1:0-4850 GCA_964347425.1 uncultured Nitrospirales bacterium | reverse complement strand
CTTTTTTTCTTGACATGCCGTCTTTGGGGTTATAAGATGGAATCAAAGCTTGGGCAAGGCCAAGCACAACACGAAAAAGGAGACCACAATGAAATTATCAATTATATTTCTTCTTGCGTTAGCAAAATTACTTGCATTTCTGACCACCACAGGTGCCTATCACGAAACAGCAATAAAGCCGGTCGTGCTGGGCATGAGCGATAATGAGCAAATCGAACTCGCCATGAGCGCCGCGCCGCCATCCATCTCAAAAGATGCCGCCATCATGATTTTGGACAAAGATATCAAATACAGAAAAGTCAGGGCTGGTAGTAACGGATTTACATGGTATTCAGACCTTGACAAAATAGATATTGCGGTCCCCACATGTATGGATGCAGCTGCTGTGCAATGGTGGAACGATTTTGTGCAGCAGAGGCCGAAGTCTACCAATAAAGCTCCCAGAATCGCTTATATGGCAAAGGGTGCGTTGCGTTGGGAAAAGGATGGTAAAATATTTATGGACTGGCATGAACCGGGAACAAAAAGGGTAAAAGACCCCCCCCACTGGTTAATTTTATGGCCTTTTGATTCTAATTCGACCAAACTCCCAACTTATCCAGATAAGTTTGGTACATACATTATGTATGATGGGTCTCCGTACTCCCACTTGATGATTTTCCAAGATCCCCTCATGATTGGCAAATACAAGCTGCGTTGTTGAAAACAGTTACTATACCTGAATTTATCACTATATTTTATTTCTCCTATTAATCCTCAATATTTTATACTCTCAAAATTATTGATACGTAGGTGAAACAAACAACCAACTTAAAGTTACAATAACTAACTTCATTTCACCTATTCATATTTGTCCTAGAGTCTCCTGTTATGATGAGGGAACTGAAAAACGAGACTTTTTATGGATTATTGAATACTGTTTTCAAATAGTTGCATATTTTGTTAATGTTTTACTGTAAGTGTCAGGGGATCCTTTATACCGGCCTCTCTAAAGCCTTTTGCACGTAATAGGCAGCTGTCACATCTCATACAGGGCACGTAACCGTGATGAGGAACGCGTGATGACTGGCGGGTTTTTTTCTTTGACCTGCTTCGCGTTACAGATAACGCGTTACGGCCTTTTTGCGGATCGTAACAGCTCCATGTAAGAGAAAAATCAACACCTAAGCCAGCACCTTTTTTTATTATTTCGCTCTTTGTGAGATTAATTAAAGGGGCATGCACCCTGAATCTGGCTCTTCCTTCAACAGATGCCTTTGTAGCAAGATTGGCCATATCCTCAAACGCTTTTATGAATTCAGGTCTGCAATCAGGATAACCACCGTAATCAACAACATTGGCTCCCAGAAAAATGTCCCCGGCATTAATGCTTTCAGCAAAAGCAAGTGCAAAAGACAGAAAGATTGTATTGCGGGCAGGAACGTAGGTAATAGGGATTTGCTCAGTGTTCTGGAATCTGTCTTTAGGTACTTCTATGTCGGATGTAAGCGCTGAGCCACCTATTTCTCTGAGGTCAAACTTTATGGTGAGATGTTTTTGAACTGTAAAATATGCTGAGGACTGCCCTGCCAGGATGAGCTCTATATTGTGTCTTTGCCCGTAATTGAAACTAACAGCGTATACTTCAAAACCTTCTCTCTTTGCAACAGCCAACGTAACTGTTGAGTCAATTCCTCCGCTTAAAAGGACGACTGCACGTTTCATAAATACACCCAATACGCTTGCAATTGCAGATTTCTAAAAAATGCATCTCGACCGGGCAGTACAAAAATTACAAATCTCAAATTACAAATTCCAAATCCATCCTCCGGAGGACGGGTAAATTCCGAATGCACAATTACCAGAAGATTTACAATTGACGAGGTTAGAGAATTATTTGATCATTGAAAGTTGCAACTTTTTTAATTATTGGTGCCTGCCTGCCGGCAGGCAGGCTTGTATTCTGGAGTTTAGACTTAATACACATCATCCTCTGTTCCTCTGATTCCATCAGGCCCTGGGCTAAACAGCTTAAAACCACTTTCTGTTGAACTATATTCATACGGTCTTCCCCAGAGGTCATTTTCGTTCGTAATAACTTCAAGGGCATGTGGATACCGACCATTAGTTGCATGATAAATGTCAATTTCGGTTTTTAACTTCTCTATTTGAAAACCAGACTTCGCATCTCTGAATACCTTAAATGCATCAAAACTCCCCTTAAATATAAATATCAATACAATCAACAGTACCCCGGCAATTGCCAAATAGAACGGATATCCAGGTTCATTCGTGGTGCCTATCTTTTCCTTCTCAAGAGGCTGTATAGCAATGTGCTCTACTATTCCTTTTTCTTCCAAGGATATTATCGCCCTTGAGGTTTCGTAGTCTCCAGAATAACAGGTCTCGATTATCGTACTTACGTCTCTGTCGCCATCTATAACGCCCAGCACTTCTTTTTCCAGATCATTCAACTCGCCCGGTTCCGGTTCTCTGACTTGATTATATATAGTATTTAAATCGAGTTTACCCTCAATCAACGTCCATTCATCAACTAACCTCAAGCCATCCATGAGTAGATGCTGAGTATCAAGAGAAACGGGCAGTTCTTTGTCAACAGGAACTTCCTGAGGATCAAACTCATATCTCCCTTCTTTCCATGAGAATATCTGTACTATAGTTTCAATAATCTGTTCGTGAATAATTTCCATGAGGCCATCTTTTGGAACCAGGCCTTTTCTGATAAGGATATTTCCCAATTTGACATGTTCGGTTTTTTGTATCTCCATTGCGTTTTCAAAATCCTGAGAGGTTATCAATCCTTTTCTGATTAAAATCTTCCCAAGCCTATTGCCTTCCGGTCTCCTCTGTGATTTTAATCCAGCAATATTCCCGTTTATAAAGCTCAACTCCACTTTATCCATTTTGCCCTCAATATACAGAATACCCGTCTTCCTCTGGAAATATATAAGCTGGAGAATATCAGCTAATCCAAATTCCTGTAAAAAGCCTTCTAATGCCATTTCCGCGGAATCCTCCTGAAAACATTTACTGCAGCAAAGCCATAAACAAGAATTAAACCTATCAGCGATATCCACCCAAAAAAAGAGAAAATATGATCCATAGATAAAGGTGCAGGAAAAAAGAACCAGAGCAAAGCCAGAAATAGAAAAAAAGTAAATGACAGCACCAGCAGCATTCCGTATAGAGACCAACCGTAATAAATATGTCCGCTTCCGGGGAAAATAAGAGTTAAAATTTTCAGGCTTTGGTTTCTGTTGTCTCTATAACGCTGTATCTCAAGAATCCTTTCTATCCTTTCTTTAGGACCCAATTCACTCGTTTTCAGGAGCGTTTTAAAACATTTAAGACAAACTTCTTCGCGAGATATCCTTTTTTCACACCTGCTACAAAAGATTTCACCGCACCTCCTGCATCTATACGCCCTACAAGAAACAAGCCTGTCGCTCATATAAAGGGCAAGCGTTAATAACAGGAGTAAAACTACAGAAAACCCCCGGCTCGTAAACATGAGCATTCTTCCAGATAAATTTGATGTTCTGTAATATGGATACTTTTTAAAAGCCAAATCTCTTAATTCCTCACCTGTAAGGATATCATCCATTACAAAACTATTGACAGTTTTCCCTTTGATTGACCTGTAGAAGGCTACTTTTTGAGAATCTATTTCTACAGCTTTCTGGTAATTTGCCCTGGCCTCGTTGAAATTAAAGACTTCCCTGTAGAGCTGACTGAGGTTGTAATATGCAGACGCTATTTTTTCTGACTTTAACGCCATGTTATAATATATCAATGCCAAATCATATTTACCTAAACCGACATAACAGTTTGCAAGATTGTTGTAAATTCTGGCATCATTTTTTTGATTCAGGAGTTGTTTATAAATATTTATTGCCTCATCAAAATGCCCCCTTCTCTTAAGAAGTAGTGCGTAAGTAAAAGATGATTCGTAACCGCGTTTACCTGTAATTATCTCGGGGGTCTGGCCAGTATATATCCCTTCATTAATTTTGACTACCCCGCGCAGTACATTATCCTGGGATGCACCGAGAAATGACGAAAATAGAGGAAGCGTCAATATGATAAGAACTAATGAAGCAAGGGCGCAATAAAGAAAAATCTTTTCTCTCTTTTTCATATATCTCCAAAAAGGCAATAGAAACCCCGTTATGCCAAATATCGGCCCAAAAAAGGCGAGGACAAAAGGAGGCAGCAAATAAAGAATGTTCTTCCTATCTTCTTTAACATCATGGATATAAAGGCGGAATTTCGAAGACATCAGTGCAATAAAAAGCACAATAGATGATACGTAAAGAGCAAGAAACAGGCTGATAAATAACACCCCTACTGTTTGGAACGACCACCAGAAATTACTATAAAATGCCCTCCATGCTTCCATCAAGGACCTCGATACCGCATAAATCCCCCCTATAGAAAATGAGAAACTAGCCTTTGCGAGGTAAAGATAAGGTGAAGGCAGATCAGGTGACAGTTCCCTGGCGTTTGTGAAAAATGTAATTGCCTCTTCCTGTCTTTCTTCATTATATGCCTTTAACCCCAGGTCAGTTAAAAGTATTGAATGGGGTACTAAATTCTTAAGACCTTTATCGGCTCTGTATTCCTTTAACTCATGAATGTCAACGTATAATCCGGTTCCTGGAAGATCTTCCGCTGGGGAGACAGGCCCAATGCTTTCAGCATAGGCGGTTTTTACGGAAATGCACACAGAGGCGATGATGATAAAAACTGTAACAGATATTAATCTTTTGCCCAAAATATATCCTTTTCCGGTTATATTAAAGCTCCCTGCAGCCCCGAAGAATCGGGAAACACATAAATATTCTTCATAT
>CAYFYW010000228.1:0-3144 GCA_964347425.1 uncultured Nitrospirales bacterium | reverse complement strand
CGCCGTACCGTCAGGGGTCATTGAAGGCAGAAAGAGCGGCAGAAGCAGAATTACTTATGACGGCGTTATTAAACCGGCGAAGGTCTTTAATCTGACCTCAGAGCAAAAAAAGGCTTTATCTGAAATTACAAAGGCGCAATCGGGAGTTTTCCTTCTGCACGGAGTTACAGGCAGCGGCAAGACCGAAGTCTATATTCAGGCAATTAAATCACTCCCTGAGGATAGAGGGGCAATAGTCCTTGTGCCCGAGATTGCCGTTACCTCCCAGATGATTGACAGGTTTCGCAGTCACTTCGGGGACAGGGCAGTCTTTTTCCACAGCGGTATTTCCATGGGTGAAAAGATAACACAGTGGTGGAAGATGAAAAACGGAGAGGCTAAAGTTGTTTTAGGTGTCAGGAGTGCTGTATTTGCACCATTTAAGAAACCCGGCCTCATAATTATAGATGAGGAGCACGAGGCATCCTATAAACAGTTTGAGGGACTGAGATACAGTGCAAGAGACGTTGCACTTGCAAGGGCACAGCTTGAAGGCGTAAAGGTAATTCTCGGCTCTGCCACTCCTTCTATTGAGACCTTTTACAACGCAGGAAACGGAAAATTCAGGTATCTGGAACTCAAACACAGGATAAACCAGAAACCCCTGCCGCGTGTTGATATTATCGACATGACGAAAGAGGATAAAAAAACGTGGTCATTTTCAGATAAACTTTTAAACACATTAAAAGAAAACATATCAAAGGGATACCAGTCTCTTATCATGCTTAACAGAAGGGGATATTCGCCTTTTCTACTGTGTACTGACTGTGGATATACGTACAAGTGCCCTGCGTGCAGTATTACGCTTACATATCATAAAGACACAAAAACACTGAATTGTCATTACTGTGGCTCATACCTGAAGCCAAAGGATTTCTGTCCTGAATGCAGGGGAGCGAGGACAAAATATATAGGCATTGGCACCCAGAGAGTTGAAGAGGAACTTCGCGCTCTGATTCCGGCGCTTTCTTTAAAAAGGATGGACAGGGATACAACAAGGAGAAAGCTTTCGCATTACAGGATAATAAAAGACATGGAGGGGAAAAAGATAGATGTGCTTCTTGGTACACAGATGGTAGCTAAAGGGCATGACTTCCCGGATGTAACGCTTTCAGCAATTGTCTCTGCTGACGTTGCCTTAAACCTGCCTGACTTCAGGTCTGCAGAAAGGGTTTTTCAACTTTTCACGCAGCTTGCAGGAAGGGCAGGCAGGGGTGAAGTTTCAGGAGAGGTGTACATACAGACGTATGAACCTGAACATTATGTCTTTGACTACGTACGGACTCATGATTATAAGAAATTCTATCAGCGGGAAATAGAATTAAGGAAAGATCTGTCTTACCCGCCTTTCAGTAAATTGATAAGGATCATCTTCAGCTTTAGAACCAGAGATGCTTCAAAAAAAATTGTTAAAGATATATCAAGCAGGATTAAGAAGTTACAGGTGCCAGCAATGGAGGTTCTGGGCCCTGCGCCAGCACCTGTTGAAAAAATCAGAAACCTTTGGAGATGGCACGTGATTTTAAAAGGAAAAAAAACAAAATTCCTTCGTAAGAGTGTCCTTGAGATTTTAGAGACAATAAGGGAGACCAGTAATGTAAGAGTTGATGTAGACGTTGACCCGATAAATTTATTGTAAATAAATCCACATTTTTAATCCTGCCTCAGAAATTTTTATAAAAGTATCTTTTTTGCCACAGAGCTCACAGAGAACACAGAAATTGAAAATTCCAATAACCAAATTACAATAATCAAATAATAACCAATAACCAAATTCCAGATCCTGATTGCACGAAGGTCACTCAATCATTGAGGCATTAAGCGATTGAGTTTTATGAATTACTTAATGACTGAATAACGTAATGACTTAACAAAGTGCTTGATATTTGGAGCTTATTTGTAATTTGGGATTTGGTGTTTGGAAATTATTAATCACAGAGTTTTTAAAAAATCTGTGTCCTCTGTGGCTAATTGAAATTTTTGGATTAATTTAAAAGGTATTTCTCTGTGTAAGTCTTTGGCTAACTGCAGTTTTTTGGTTAATCTCGTGTATTTGCGCAGTTTTTTTGGCATATTTAGAATTCTTATAGATTCTGTAAATATTATTAAATTGACATTTTGCTTACGTTATGTTAAACTTATTTACATCAACTTCTCTACTTTGGAACCCCAGGGGTTCAAGAAAATGATTAGATTGATTTTTGGCATCGCATTATTGTGTGTCATATGCACTCTTATAGGTGCAGGGTGGGGTATTGCCTCCTATAACACCCGGTATAATTATGAGCCTATTCTTAAGAATGTTAAAGTAAGCGCGTTTGCCCATTTTATCAATAAGCCGGCTGTCGGGGAAAATGATAAAATCATATCTGAGTGGAGCAAAGCCATTCCACATTATTCGGGCATGAAATTAGATACACAAAATCCATCATACTACTATCAAATAATGCTCGGCAAGTCAAGGAAATATAACATGGAGCCGTCTTTAATTAACGCGGTTATAAAAGTAGAATCTAACTGGAATCCCAACGCGGTATCGCGATCAGGTGCAAAGGGGCTTATGCAGTTGATGCCCATAACTGCCAGAGAGATGAATGTAAAAAACCCCTTTAACCCGGAAGAAAACATTGAGGGAGGGATCAGATACCTGAAATCCCTTCTGGATAGATTCAACGGGGACCTGTCTCTTGCACTTGCTGCTTACAACGCAGGGCCCAGGAGAATAAAGAAATATGGAGATATACCGCCAATACCGGAAACTCAGCATTATGTAAAACGGGTTCTCCTCATATATAATGGCAAAAGCCCGGACAGCAAGAAACCAAACCCTCATATATAAAACAATCCACCCCCCCCTCCTCACCCTTCCCTTCTCCCTATTGGGAGAGGGATGGGGTGAGGAGAGAATTGACATCTTGCCGTTAATACATGTATTCTGACCCCAGAAGTTCATATGGAAAAAGCACATATACTAGTCGTTGAAGATGAGGTCATTATCGCCAGCGACATACAATTGCGATTGCAGACTCAGGGGTATGTTGTGGCTCCAATAGTCACTACGGGAGAGGATGCTGTCAAAAAAGCCGGAGAAGACAGGCCTGACCT
>CAYFYW010000227.1:0-2726 GCA_964347425.1 uncultured Nitrospirales bacterium | reverse complement strand
GGTACGGCGTTCTTCAATGCCAGACCAGAAGTTGAAATATAATATTGCCCGACCCATTGTATTAGTTTTAACAGATTCCCACAGACAAGGGGTTCTTCATCCCATACTGACTCTATGGTTTTAAGACGGATTTCTGTACGCGCTATTTCAGAATCTCCAAAGCCAACTATTATGCCGATTTTTTTTTGTTTCCTGAAAGGAGCAAGTACGCGAGAACCGATTTTGGCCTTCAGTTCGATTTCTTCAGGGATTAAATAGGTAAATGAATCTGCATTTATCGGGAATAAAACATTTGCCAGCATTGTATTAGTCTATCTCACCGCGGAGAACGTTTTTTTCTGCCTTCTGAACCGCCATTTTTCTGCTTCGACTGCAAAAAACACAATTGATGAAAGCGTTAATGTAATAATAAGTTCATTTATAGTAAGAGGGGTTGTCTTAAAGACCGGGTTTAAGAAAGGAACATATATTGTTGCCATCTGTAGTATGAAAGTAAGAAGCACAGCAAAAAACATAGGAATGTTTGTGAATATTCCCTGTTTAAAAAATGATTCCCGTTCTGAACGCAGAGCAAAGGCATTGCCCATCTGGTTGAGGCATAATACAGTGAACACCATGGTCTGCCAGTGATCCTGTTCGTATCCACTGTTGATAGCCCATGCCTGCGTGAATATTGAAATTGCACCCATTAAGAGACCTATCCAGATTATCTGAGCCCACATGCCTGTAAAAATATTCTCATCGGGATGGCGGGGCGGCCTCTTCATTATGTCTTTTTCTGCTGGTTCCACAGCATATGCAAGGCCAGGCAGTCCGTCCGTTACAAGATTAATCCATAAAATATGAACAGGCAGAAGCGGAATAGGAAGCCCTAAAAATGGGGCGAGAAAAATAGTCCATATCTCACCTGAGTTGCTTGTCATGGCATATCTGATGAATTTTCTTATGTTATCAAAGATTCTACGTCCCTCTTTAACCGCCTTTACAATTGTCGCAAAATTGTCATCAAGAAGTATCATGTGCGATGCCTCTTTTGCTACGTCTGTGCCTGTTATTCCCATTGCCACACCGATATCGGCCCTTTTCAGGGCGGGCGCATCATTAACCCCGTCACCTGTCATGGCAACAAACTCTCCCCTATCCTGCAGTCCCTTCACAATCTTTATTTTCTGCTCTGGTGCAACCCTTGCATAAATCCCTATTTTCTCGACCCTGTTTTCAAAATCCTCCAGAGAAAGTCCCTCCAGTTCATGACCTGTAATTATTCCATCTTCCTCATTAATTATCTCGAGTCTTCTTGCAATGTTTCTTGCAGTCAGCGGGTGGTCACCGGTAATCATCACAGGCTTTATCCCGGCTGTCTTACACAGGCTAACAGCTTCTTTTGCCTCGTCTCTTGGCGGATCCATCAGACCCACAAGACCGAGCAGAGTCAGGTCATTCTCAGCAATCTCAGATGACACTCTTTCGGGGAGGCTGTCCCACAACCTCATTGTAATAGCAAGCGTCCTCAATCCATCATTCGCCATCTTTTCGTTGGCTTCGGTAATGTCTCCGAGTGTTAAATCGTCAATAGCAATTATTCTGTCTCCAGACAGAATACCGGTTGATTTCTCAACGATTGATTCAAAAGCGCCTTTTGTAAAAGAAACAAATCCCCCCTCACCCCTGCCTACCGGACAGGCAGGCCCCTTTAATAAAGGGGGGAAAGAAGGAGGGATTTTATGGAATGTTGACATACATTTTCTCTCGGAATCAAAGGGAATTTCAGCAACTCTTGGAAACTCTGCCTCAATGTCCTGTTTAATAGAATCCATTCTTGCAGCAGCCTCAAAAAGAGCGACTTCCGTAGGGTCTCCAAGTACCTTATTATCCTTATCTAAAATAGCATCGTTGCTGAGAGCCATAGCCCTGAAAAGAGTGACAAGTGACGAGTTACGAGTTACAAGTTTTTCTGTTTTCTCACTTTTCATTATCGTTCCGTCCACATATATTTCCTCGACTGTCATCTTGTTTTGCGTCAATGTGCCCGTTTTATCCGAACATATATATGTTACAGATCCGAGGGTTTCCACAGCAGGCAGTTTTCTGATAAGGGAATTCTGCCTGACCATCTTTTTTGCTCCAAGTGCAAGGGAAATTGTTACAACAGCAGGTAGTGCCTCGGGTATGGCAGCAACTGCGAGACTTACGGCTGTTAAAAACATTAAAAGTGTGGTCTCACCTCTTAAAAGGCCTGTAATAAAAACTATGGCACATATTGCAAGGACAGCAATTCCGAGACGCTGCCCGAATTTCGCAAGCCTTTTCTGAAGCGGTGTTTTAACTTCTTCTTCCTCCTGAAGCAATGAGGCTATCTTTCCGAGTTCGGTCTTCATTCCTGTTGAAATAACAATGCCGGATCCACGCCCATATGAAACAGTAGTACCCTTATAGGCCATGTTATTTCTATCTCCGAGCGGTATCGATTCTCTGAGCAATATGGCGGTCGTTTTCTCTGAAGGTATGGATTCTCCTGTCAGTGCCGCTTCTACAACTTTTAGCTGTGCAGCTTCAGTAAGCCTGATATCGGCAGGGATTATCCCGCCTGCCTCGAGCTTGACAATGTCACCGGGAACAAGTTCAGTGGCGGGTATAGTCGCAGGTACTGCATCTCTCAGTGCAACAGCGTTTGGCGCTGCCATCTGCTTCAGGGCCTTCATTGCCTTTTCAGCGCGGTACTCCTG
>CAYFYW010000226.1:0-7949 GCA_964347425.1 uncultured Nitrospirales bacterium | reverse complement strand
ACGAATGCTGGCTTTTTACAGGGAGAGAGCCGGAGGAGGAGCGGCGCTGATTGTCCTGGATTGTCCCTGTCTGGATTATCCTGCTTTATATAAAGGGAAGAATGAATTACGTATGGACGAGCCCACTTATGTTGAGGGCATCAGGAAACTCCTTGAGATAATTCACAAGGAGGGAGCCAGGGCATTCATGCATCTGAACTTTCCAAAGGAGAGGTTTCTTGACAGACAAGTGAAGGGCGCAAAGCAAAAGAAAGACAAATGGGTTCAACCGATTGCAAACAACATGACAGTTGAAGAAGCTTATACCATCGTCGGCAAGATGGCAAACGGCGCGTGTAAAGCCAGAGAGATTGGCTATGATGGTGTAGATGTTCAGGCAAGTTACGGCGACCTGATTGCCCAGCTTCTCTCTCCTCTTTCAAACAGGAGGACAGATGAGTTTGGCGGCAGCCCGGGAAATCGGGCAAGGTTTTTAGTCGAGCTTATTAAGAGGATTAAACGTGAAGCTGGAGAAGAATTTCCTGTTTTGATCAAGCTGGTCTGTGATGAATTTGTTTCAGGAGGGATAACAATCAAAGATTCTATGGAGATTGCGCAAATGTTAGCCTCTGCCGGAGCAGATGCTATCCTGGCCAATGCCGGCAATAAAGCTACCAAGGACAAAACCATACCACCCCATTCTTCTAAGGCCGGATGTCTTGTACATTTAGCCGGCGAACTCAGGAAAGTTGTAGACATCCCTGTAGTCGCCATTGGGAAAATCAATACCCCGGAACTTGCCGATCGAATAATTGGCGAAGGCAAAGCTGACTTCGTTGCTATGGCAAGGGCGTTAGTGGCAGACCCTTATCTGCCGCATAAGGCATTGCGGGGAAAACGGCAGGAAATAAGAGGATGTATCTACTGCCTGGAAGACTGCGCCCAATCAGGAGTGCCCGGGCTAGGGAGGAGCTGTGCAGTTAATCCATTCGCGGGACAGGAATACCTTATGGGAATCAGGCCTGCTGAGAAAAAGAAAAAGCTGGTAGTCGTTGGCGGAGGACCGGCGGGCATGCAGGCAGCTCTGCTGGCGGGTCAGAGGGGCCACGATGTCACTCTTTTCGAGAAGAAAAGTGAATTAGGCGGTCAGTTCAGGTTAGCGAACAGAGCGCCCTATAAAGGTGAGGTAGCAGAATTATTACGATATCTTGATTACATGATAACGAGTGTAGGGATAAGAGTGATAACTGATAAAGAGGCGGGAGTAAAGGACATAATAAGTGAAAAACCTGATGCTGTTATCCTTGCAACCGGTTCTCATTCCAGGGTCCCCGATATCTCCGGCGTGAACTTACCATTCGTCCATGATGTCAGGCAGATATATGAAAAAATGCCCGCGATCGGGAAGCATATTGTCATCATAGGAGGAGGGGACATAGGCTGTGAGACCGCTGATATGCTGTCGTCGGAAAACAGGGATATTACAGTCGTAGAAATTCTTCCTGCGGTTCTGCCTGAAATGAAAGACATACCCAGAGAAGATCTTCTGAATCGTTTAAAAGAGAAAAAAGTCAAAATATTAACCGAGACCAGAGCGGTTTCCATTGAACGTGGAAAGGTCTGGATAAAGGATAAGCAGGAAAACCGTTCCTGTCTGCAGACAGACTCCGTAATTTTCTCTATTGGTTCCGTGTCTGAAAATTCGTTGTTTCACCCTCTGAAGGAAAGTTTCCTGGAAGTTTATCCTGTGGGAGAAGCAGAACAGACAGGTAATGTCGGGAGCTCATTAAGGAGTGCAGCAAGGGTTGCACTGGAAATCTGAGATGCCTTATGACTATTCAGCCCCCGTTATATGTTTAATATTTTACTGGGGCTAAATAATTACAATGTTTTTTAAGTTATTTCTGATATTTGCTCTTATCCCTGTTATTGAACTGTCCCTTCTTATAAAAATCGGTTCAGTCATCGGCACATTAAACACGATTATAATAGTAATATTGACTGCTATTATTGGAGCCTACATGGTCAAGTTAGAGGGGATAGGGGTCTTGTACCGAATTCAACAAAATATGCAGCAGGGAATATTCCCGGCTGAAGAGTTGATTAATGGTGTGATGATTCTCATAGCCGGAGCCCTTCTCCTCACACCCGGTTTTTTTACCGATATTATTGGCTTTCTCATGGTCTTTCCTGCTTCACGAAATGTTCTTAAAAGAATCGCGAAGCGCTATATTGAAAGAAAAATATCATCAGGAGAGATCGGGATACATGGCCTCTGAATTTAATCTCCGAAAAAAGAAAATCTACCCGACTATATCCATATACTCAAAACGTCTGAGATATTGCCGAAGGTTATGATTCCGAAACTGATGTGGAGTTCATCTATTCGTGGATTTATTAACTATCTCGAGAATTATAAAGAACGCAAGACGACCAACCTTGAACCTGACAACCTGAATAGTCACGATTTATTTTATGTCTGTTACCAGGTATATCGGTAGTGAACTGCATGTTGGTTCCTTCAGATTGTTTACGGTTTGAAGATGTTATAATAGAAACCTTATGAACATTGTTACGGCTAGAGGACTGATAAAGAATTACAATTCCCTCAGGGCTGTTGATAACATTGATTTTGAAATCTTAAAGGGTGAGTGTTTTGGTTTTCTCGGACCAAACGGAGCGGGTAAAACTACTGCAATGGGAATGATTTATTGCTTCATGCCTCCGACTTCAGGAGAAATAAAAGTATTTGGTATGGATGTAACTCAAAGTCCAAGCCAGATAAAGTCAAGGATAGGCGTCATGCCCCAGGACAGCAGTCTCGATCCAGACCTTTCGGTCTATGAAAACCTGGTTGTCTATGCCAGGTATTTCGATATTTTGAAAAAAGACTCGTCGCCACTTGCATGGGAGCTTCTCGATTTTGTCGAATTAAGAGAAAAAGCTGATGTAAATATTAAGAAGCTCTCGGGCGGGATGATGAGGAGATTGCTCCTTGCCAGGGCATTGATAAATAAGCCGGAATTATTGATACTTGATGAACCGACCACAGGGCTTGACCCCCACAGCAGGCGTGCTGTCTGGGAAAGACTTAATCAATTGAAGGCAAAAGGCATTACACTTATTTTAACGACGCATTACATGGATGAGGCAGAGAAGCTCTGCGATAGGGTAGCCATTATGGACTCCGGCAAGGTAGTTACTATTGATTCTCCGGCGACGCTCATGAGCATGCACGGAGGAGACCTCGAAGACGTCTATTTGAAACTCACAGGAAGGAGTCTTGAGGGCTAAAAACAGGTCAGCTTCGCACGAGGCGAGCGGGGCAGGCAAAACACAGAATAAAAAATACGGTCGCCTCAGACGACTCACCGAGGGGAGAAAACGGACTTCTTAAAATAAATGAGGTTAAGTCTTGAAGATTAAAAGTGCGTTCCGGGTATGGCAGAGAAATTTTTTGGTGTACACGAAACTCTACAAATCGAGCATTGCCCTGAATTTTGTTGAGCCTACTCTGTATCTTCTCGCTCTTGGGTTCGGACTCGGCGCCTTTGTAAAAGAGATCAACGGCGTCCCGTACATAAACTTTATAGCCCCGGGCATAATTGCCTCGTCATCCATGTTTGCCGCAACTTTTGAATGTACCTACGGCACTTACATCAGAATGACGTATCAGAAAACGTTCGACGCCATACTCGCTACCCCAATCAACCTTGATGACCTCGTGGCAGGCGAATTGATGTGGGCTGCTTCAAAAAGTACTTTTTACGGCACAATTATCATGATTATCATCTTCTTCTTCGGTCTTGCTACGTCTCCTCTGATACTTCTGATTATACCCATGCTGTTTTTCGGTGGCCTTCTGTTTGCCACAATATCTGTTATAACGACGGCAATAGTACCTGGGATTGACTCCTTTAACTATTTTTATACTCTCTTCATGACGCCGCTTTTTCTGTTTTCCGGTATCTTCTTCCCTCTTGACAGCCTCCCGCCTTTTGTGACGAGGATCGCCTTCTTTACGCCGCTTTATCACCTGGTAAATGTATGCCGGGCGTTTTCCTATGGCACTCTCTCAGATATTGCATGGGATATCGTCTGGATTGTCGCTGTAGTTATACTGCTTACCCCCTACTCTTTCAGGTTGATGCGCAGGCGGATAATAAAATAAGGTCTGGAAATTAATGGTCTGAATTTCTTGGTTATTCCGGAAGCTTATAGCCAACACCTGCAAACTGTATGTTGGCTGCATCATCACAACGCGGGGGTGAAACTGCGTGTATACCACCACATTTTGGACATTTACCCACAAATGTTTCCAGTGTAAATGACTCGCCACAGCCTTGACATTTTGTTTTCAAGCCACCATTGGGAATCGAGAGGTCTTTTATACCGCCGTTATGTGCGGTATGGACAAATTCTACCAGCTCCTTGCCTTGAGAAAATGGTCCTGAACCGTTCCCGCAGCTATTACAATTTCCCATAAAATAACACCTCCGATATTTACAGCTATATTTTTGGCATAGTTAATTTCGGGGAATACTGAAGCCTGTCCCTCACTAACTTGAATTTATTACAAAGCTGCAATAATTACCATGATATATATCATAAAGCTTTAAGCCGATGAGTTCAGAAATCTAAAAAGGAATATAATTAAGGACTGTAGATGCAACTCTTGCATTAACGAACAAGAGGGTAAAGACAATAAGCAGGACTGTCGAGGTAAGGAGCCTTGTGTTACGCTTTATGGTTCCTATAACAGCAGCTTTTTTATATTCTCTATTGTCTTGCATCTGTAGTTATTATACGAAGTAACATTCACATCAACTTTGAAATTATCTCGCCTAACTTTTCAATTTTATATGGTTTTATCAAAGAACCTTTAAAACCATACTGCGCAAATTCTGTCATTACAGGGTTGTTTGAATAACCGCTCGTTGCAATCGCCTTGACATCCGTATCAATCTCAAGTAGTTTGCCAATAGTTTCTTTACCGCCCATTCCCCCGGGTATCGTTAAATCAAGAATAGCTACATCGAATGGCTTTTCTGACTCCATAGCTTTTTTATATAGTTCAATTGCCTCTTCTCCATCTCTTGCAACCTCTACCTCATATCCGATATGTTTCAGAAATTCCTTAGTAATATCTGCAACCACTTCTTCATCATCCATGATGAGAAGCCTTCCTTTTTCTGTAAGGGACAATACCTTTGCTTCTTTCTTTTTTTCTATTTCTTTTTCGGATGCAGGCAGATATATATGAAACGTCGTTCCAACTTTAGGTTTTGATTCTACGGTGATTAATCCTTCGTGGTTTTTTATAATTGAATAACATATGGCAAGTCCGAGTCCCATCCCCTTCTCACTTACCTTATCTTTGGTCGTGAAGTAGGGGTCAAATATCTTTGTCAGATTCTTCTGAGGCATACCAATACCATCGTCCTCTATGGTTATCTTTATATACTTCCCATTATTTAATGCGATATTTTCCTTTTCTCTGACTGTGGTGTTTTCAGCAGTGACATTAATTGTCCCGGCTTCAGGTATTGCATCCCGGGCATTTAGCACTATATTTTGAATCACCCGGGTTATCTGTCCTTCATCTACATCGACCGGCCACAGGTTGTCGGGTATATTAAATTTACTCCTTATACTGGAACCGCTCAATGTAAAATTGGTTGTATCCTTAATAAGGTTTCTAATAAAAACCGTCTTCTTAACCGGTTCACCACCTTTTGAAAAGGTAATCAACTGGTTTGTCAATGAGATTGCACGCATGTATGAGCTCTCTGCTTTATCTAATATCTTGTAAATCTTATTCTCAGGGTTTGAAAGTCTCTTTGCAAAGGAGACATTGCCCAGAATACCCTGCAGCAGGTTATTAAAGTCATGTGCTATTCCACCGGCAAGGATACCTACTGATTCAAGTTTTCTGGCTTTAAGAAGTTCTTCTTCCATTCGCTTTCGCTCGGTGATGTCCCTAAATATCCCTTGCAAAATTTTTCTACCATTAATCTCAAATAAATTGGCCTTTATCGAAACGTCTCTTATTTTTCCCCCTTTGGTAATAACCTTCGCATCAAGACTTCTTCCTTCTTTTTCTTCTAGATGCTGCCTGAAGGTCCTGCTAAATTTTTCCTCGCGTTCTTCGGGTGGATGGAAAATCTGCTGGTGTTTACCGATCAGTTCTGACTTTTCTCTGCCAACCAATTCAGATGCTGCACGATTACAATCAATGAGTATGCCTGTTGTGGCATCTGCAATAAAAATGGCGTCCAGGGCCTCATCAAACTGTCGTCTATATTTTTCCTCTGATTCCCTCAGTAAACCCTCTGCCTGTTTGCGCTTGGTGATGTCCCTCACAACATGAACTAACCCGATAAGCTGATTATCGCTATCAAACCGGGGAAGCGCTTTTATTTCAAGATATTTGTCCAAATATGGTTCAAATATCTCTGAGACGCAGGGCTCGCCTGTTTTTAAAGTCTGGCAACTGGGACATATTTCCGGGGGGCAATCGGTTCCATGGTAAGATTTATAACACTTCTGGCTCAAAATCTTATGAAATAGCAATCCCAGCATTTTTTCTGCGGCTCTATTAGCTCGTATGATATTAAAATCTTTATCATGGATAGTTATTGCTTCATTAATGATATCAAACGTCTCTTCCAATTCTTTTTTTGCATGAATAATTGAATCCTGCATCTCTTTATGCCCGATAAAAAAGCAAATTACTTATCTTAATACATATACCTTTTTCTGAAAGATTAGACATGGTTCAGGAGTACAGTGTGCTGTCACAAAAAACTTGCTTTTGAATTCACGTATTCTCTCACAAATTTTCTTTCCATAAATCCATCCTCTATTATTATCGGGAAGTTTTAAAGATAACTTAAGGCTGTGATGTTGCTTCTCAAAAAACCTGAGTCCTTTATTAGTAAATGAATGCAATAAGAGTGTTCATCAAACACGTGGTAATAGACCACCATAGGATCCATGCTGCAGCATGGGGGTTAGGGATTGATTATTCATCATAAAAGACATCATGGAATGTTAGCAGGAGGAAGAAGTCAACGAACAAGGGGTTGATGAGTTCACCTGCTCAGCTTGACCTTTGAGGTAGTCTCAAAACGAAGACCTGCGTGAGGGACATTGTTTCCTGCAATCTCACCAGCCCCTAAAAAGCCACCTCTTTGGATTCCAGAAATGTATAAGCCTCTGTGTAAATGCAACTTCGCTGACGGTATTTGCAAGTTCTTTAATTTTAGCTTTGTTCCGCTCTATTTCTCTGTCCCGGGCCCTGTCAAGACCTCCATCAGCGATGAAGTGTCGTATCTTCTCAAGTTCACCACCGTCAAGCCACACACCATGCCTGCCGCACTTATCAATTAACACCCCTGATATCCGGGCAAAATTCTTTCGAACCATGAGCTTCCCGCATCGAACACAGGGTATATACCCGCCGTGACCTCTGCCGGGCTCTCTCAGGTATTCACTTTTAATTTTCACCTCGCGGTAAACATTAGAGGTCCTCGTAGCGCGATGAAACTCGATCCTGTCAAGCCACAGGCCACCGCATTCCGGGCAGAGGTCATATTCATCTCCACCCCTTATATGGATTTTGAGTGGTATTTCACATCTTGGACACACAGCAGGAAGAAGATTAATCTTTTCACGGAGATGACCACCGCAAAGAGGACAAACTGTATATTTTACATTTATGTTCTTACCACAATGGTCGCACTTCTTCGTTTTTCGCACGCTACTCCTCCTTATATTTTAATTTTATAATTTACCGGAGAGTATGAGAAGTCAATAATGATAAACAATGACGCTGCACCGTATTTGATATATTCTGGCTTGTCACATTTTACCAGGGTACTTCCTAGCTGGGTTTTATCACCAAGCTCGGCCAGGAAAAGAGCTCCAAATGTTGCAAAAAATACTCTCCAGTTCATTAACTACCTCCT
>CAYFYW010000225.1:0-6053 GCA_964347425.1 uncultured Nitrospirales bacterium | reverse complement strand
AACAAAACGATCGGGGGGTATGTCCGCAGATGAATTCCCGTGATTTCTCTTTCTGAATGCAGAATACTGTCCTGAATAGACAAAGCCTTCTCTGAAGGATTTTACGAGATGCCCGATTTTCCCAAAATCAACATAGTAACCATCGGTTTCGCCGGTGAGCAGGGTGTGGAGCGCATGATGAAAGTCATCACACCATAAGGCATCGAGCCCGGAACCACCTGAGTCTCTTGGTCTGAGAGCGTATGAATTATTAAGATCAGATTCAGCTATCAGATAAAATTTTCTTCCTTCCTGTTGTGAGAATTCCTCAACCCTTTCTGCAAGCTCAGGTAGAAACGGCTGAGCACTCATATCATAAATGCCGTGTATTGCGTCAATACGAAGGCCCTCTATATGGTAATTTTTAAGCCAGGAGAGGGCATTCTCTATAAAAAAGTTCCTTACCTCATTGCTGTAAGGTCCGTCAAAGTTTATTGCCTGTCCCCACGGTGTTTTATACCTGTCGGTGAAATACGGCCCGTAATCCCGCAGGTAGTTCCCTTCCGGCCCGAGGTGGTTATATATGACATCAAGTATGACAGCTATTCCTTTCGTGTGACATTCATTCACGATCCTTTTAAGACCATCCGGCCCACCGTAGGAGTTTTGAACGGCAAACGGGTACACCCCGTCGTAGCCCCAGTTCCTTTCACCAGGGAACTGCGCAACAGGCATTATATCGGTTGCATTTATTCCAAGGTCTTTGAGGTGATCCAGCCCGGGTATTACAGCATCGAACGTGCCCTCAGGGATGAAAGTCCCTGCGTGAAGTTCATACATTATCATTTCTGTCAGGGGTATTCCCGGCCAGTCAGAGTCCTGCCAGAGGAACGAAGTGTGGTCAATTATTTGAGAAGCCTTATGAACGCCGCGTGGCTGAAAATGAGATGCAGGATCAGGCCTTTCTTTGCCCCCGTCAAGACAGTAAAGATAAAGGTCGGAAGGTGATATGCCATCATGTGAAGCTGTCCAGTATCCGGTGCCGTCCTTTTGCATGGGTATTGGTTTATCGGGTGAAGATAGTAATTTTAGTGATACATTCTTTGCAAAGGGAGCCCATACTATAAATTCGCATTTGCCGTTACCGGAATAATTTGTACCAATACCCATATCTTTAACTAACCTTAAATAAATAAGGCAAATTCTTCCTGAGAAGTGCTGATGCAGGAAAGTGACCGGAAAAGGTATTGTCAGCTCTTTTTTTCGTAATAAACCATGTCACTGTCCCATGATGATTATATGAGATTTGGCAACTACTCAGGTTGTCAGGTTCACGGTTCACTGTTGGTCGCCTTGTCCCCCTGTTTTCTTTGTGAAAACAAAGAAGGGGGACCTTATGTTATTAAGATAGTTGCTAAATCAATTCGATTATCGGTTGCCATGCCTCAATATCTGCAACCCTTTTAATTTTCTTCGTTTCTACCCTTGAACCTTGATCCCTGGAACTGTGAACCTGAGTAGTTACGAGATTTGGCTATCTAACAGTCATGCAAAAGTATATGATAAATTTTATCATAATCATTGTAATATCAATAGGCTTTTTAATTATATTTACAGTCAGTCCTGTCCAAAATAATTAAAGAAAAGAAGGCGGGATGGTGAAGAAACACAATAACGGCACCTTTAGAATGAACAGTGAGCGCATAGCGAGCGAATGTAAGAAATAAGCAAATCCTTACATTCGTATTTACGATAGTGAATACAAAAAAGAGACATTTCAAAAACCTGGAAACGTCAAAACACAATTGTTTCTGACAACGTATTTCATCAAAATTAAGGTTGTCATATTGTCAATCATGCCGACCTGTCCCGCTGTAGTGTGCGGGGTTTATTGTGTTTAAGAGGCATTCCGCCTTAATAATATTCCTGTTTTGGACAGATATGATTTACAGTCTTTTTCAATAGGCACTAACGCCCTCAAACCCTCTATTTTCAAGACTTGCGGGACGATTTGTTTTGATGGAATAATTAATGAAAACAGGGGCTTAAGAAGCGTCCGGTACGCTGGCTGAGGCCAACGGAGGCTTCAGAAATAGAAAAATGCATAATATATCCAGGTAAAAATGGAAACGAGCAAACTCAGCAGGGTTGCGCAAGCTCGCGGTGGAAGCCTAATAATTAATTTCTTCTAAACTGTAAGAATCGAATCTTCTCAGATCTATAGAGCCTTTTACTACCCCCTCTAAGGTTAATTTAGATTTTGGTATTTCTGTAACCTTCTCTTTCCGGATATAGAAATTATGGGTAGCGTCAGTTTTGAGCAAATCTTCACAAGCGGCTTCTTCATAACCTTTTCCGGTTCCTTCAATTGACTGAATATGCTGTACATAAATCCTCAGCACATATTGTGAAGGATAATGCAGGGGTGTATCGGTCGGACAAAATTCTTTACCTTTTTGGAGGCAGGGATGGTCATGAGCTTCAACAAATTCAACATCAGTTATAATCCCCCTGACGTTACAATCCGGTGTTGGGCGTGCTGCGGTACCGGCAGTTCCAGAATTGAATTCACTTTCATTAAAAATATATTTATCAAACTCAAGATTTTCCGGGCTATTAAACGCAGAGTTTTCTGAGGATTCCTTTGAACATTGTATCAGGATTATAGCTCCTGCCATAATTACTAAAATTGCTGCTCCATATATTAATATCGTTTTCTTTTCCATAATTCTAGTATCTAAACCTCTCTTTAAATCGTTATCAAGCTTCAGGATGGATTGAAGCTAATATAAATATAGAAGACATTTGGTTATTCAAAATTATCCCTGGCATTGTGTTTCTTAGGCATGCAGCCTCCCTGTTTATGATTGTTTTGGACAGTTGCGATTATGAATTCAATTTTAACAGCAAAATCGGTACGACCGCAAGGTTATTTTCAGGATTTGTGAAATTAAGGGTTTAAGGGAGTGAAAAATACTTGACAATCTAATCAAAAAGTCATATATTAGTTTATAAGCATATACTTAAAAAGGGTATACAATGAGGAAGGCAGCGGAGCTGTTCAAACTGCTCTCTGTAGACAAGAGAATAGAAATTATCGAATACCTGAAAAAAGAAGCTATGAGCGTAAATGCCCTTGCTGGTGCTTTGGGAATAACGCAGTCGGCTGTATCACAACATTTGCGCGTGTTAAAGGCTTCCGGGCTTGTCAAAGATGAGAGGCAGGGATACTGGATATATTACTCTCTAAATCGGGCTGCGCTGGAAAAATGCCGGCAGCGACTCAATCGTATTTGCACCTGTGGATGTTTAGGTGGTCAGGTAAATACGAAGAAAATACACAGAGTAAGTTCAAAAACAAAGTAAAGGCAAATTTTTTTACCTGTTCATTTAAGTATTCACGCATTAACTTATATAGAAAAGGAGGTGACAGCAATGGCAAAAGGCACAAAAGAAACCAGAGAACAGTCTGAAGTAAAGAAGCCCCAGGTCAAAAGTGAGAAGAAGAGCTCATGTGGCTGTGGCTGCGTGCTGACTGTGAGGACAAAATGAAGGACCTGCTGACTTTCATTTCATAAAACAAAGCAGGTCAGAGTGATAGTGTCGCTTTACCTCTCCTTTGAAAAACTCAGGAACTGAGTTTTATAAATAGGCGACTCTTTGAACAAGAGAGATGGCGGAGGACAATTATGATGAAATCCGTGCAGAGGATATCAGGCTGTCAACTCTGAAGAAGGCTGCTCCGGCACTTGGCAAAAGAGCTTCATGTAAAGATTGTTTGTCGGACCTTACGGAGCCCGATTCTCGCCATTGGTCTATTCTTCTGATATACTTAAATATATATGGGTTTTCTTAATCTTTTTAAGTCATCTCCAAAGATATCTCCGGATACTGTGCGTAAGTACATAAAGGACAAGAAACCGGATGAATATCTGCTATTGGACGTACGTCAGCCCTCCGAATATGAGCAGGGCCATCTACCGGGAGCAAAACTTATACCCATAAGCCAGCTTTCCTCCAGGCTTAAAGAGCTTGACCCTGAAAAGCAAACCATAACATACTGCAGAAGCGGAGGCCGCAGCAATTCAGCGGCTGGCTTGCTCATAGGCGCAGGGTTTAAGGACGTATTGAATATGCAGGGCGGTATTTCCCGATATAATGGGATCACTGCCAGCGGCCTACCTGAGGCAGGGCTTTTCTGCTTTCCGGAGACCCTTGCCCCCGGAGAACTGGCAGCTGTTGCCTGGTATCTTGAGGACGGCACCATCAGGTTTTTTAATAGCCTGCATGCCGATGTGCTTTCAGATAAAACACCTGATGTTGTGCATAAGCTTGTTGCGGGAAAAGAACTTCATAAGCAAGAGCTTGCAAAACTTTATAAAGAGCTTACAGGCAAGGAGCCTGAGCCCGAGTTTCCAAAGGATGTGCTTGGCATACCTGCTCAGGAGGTAATGATCGGGTGCGTCAAGGTCTCAGACGCTGTTAAATGGGCAGAGGGTAAAAGCATAAATGAAGTGCTTGAGCTGATCCTGTCTCTTACAGCAAATTCATATGATCTTTATCTGAAGTTAAGCCGCTCGGTTAAGTCGGACGAGGCCCGCAAGGTTTTTACCCTGCTTTCTGATGAAGAGCAGGAGTATATGGAAAGAGCTGCGGAAGCGTTCGAGAAAACACTTGAAAAATAAAGTTGTTCTAATTATCGAGGTCGGACCTCGATAATCCTCATATTTTATATTAACACCCTCTCATCGATACGATTCTGAGACATCCCGTAAACACCGCCCGGCGCAAACCACCCCGAACAATTCTATACGGGGCAGGTGCGGTTCATACCAGAAAACGAGGGGGGATAATAAGGGGATTAGTCCGCTCAGGCATTAATCCAAACCCTTTATAGAAATCCGGTTTTCGTATAGCGCGTGATATAATATTTAAGGCGTTTTATCCCCGCCTTTGGAATAAAAAAGCTTTGGCAAATTAAAACAACAAAAGGAGGGGCAGCATGAGGGATTTTGAAAAGGCATTCAGGAAAATTCTTGATGGTGTTTTTGTGATCACTACAAAAAAAGAGGACAGAGTCAACGGGATGACCGCTGTTTGGGCAACACGTGCATCATTTAAACCGCCGATGGTGTCAGTCTCTATCGGCAAAAACCGCTACAGCCATGATATGATCAAAGAAAGCCGTGTGTTTGCCGTAAACATTCTCTCCGAAAAGCAGGTCGCTCAGGGTAAACATTTCGGGTTTAAATCCGGAAGAAATACGGATAAATTTCAGGATATCGAATATACAGCCGGCAAAACAGGCTCTCCTATCCTGAAGGATATCGCAGGCTATCTCGACTGCAAGGTCGTCAACTCCTGTGATGCAGGTGATCACACAATCTTTGTAGGTGAAGTCCTCGATGCCGGGGCATATGAAAACAGGCCACCGCTTCTTTATAAAAAAGAGGATTTTTTCTAATGTTATGTATTCTTCATTAGTAATATTGATTTTAATATTATGAATATATGTAATTTGGGCACCTATAAAAAAGGCTGTCCCCATATAGTCCCGACGTCTCGGGACAATGGGGCAGGCAAGTTTATATCACTCTTCCTTTACGCTGTTTCTTTACGGGTCTCTTTCGTTCTATGTGAACGATAAGTCATGACCAACGGCATGATTTCATCTATTGATTGCATAATTCACATTGGAAATCAGAGTGTAGAATGTGTTATTTTATAATATCCAAAAAGTTTGATTATTGTTATTTGGCTCGTCTCGCCGAGGTCTGTAAAGGCGGATAACTGGTTATTCTAATTAAATCGGGGCTGTCCATGACCCGGATACGAATAGTTGTATAGGGTAGCCTCCCGACGTTTCGGGACAAGCAGTTGGCCTTATTTTTTACTGGTAACTGATAACTGATCTCTGATCACGGATAACTGTTAACTCAAAAATTTGTTTTACAAATTTTTGTGGGCTGTAGCTTTTATCCGCCCTCCGGAGGCGGACAAGCCTGTGGCGGGCAGTTGGGAGGCGGTCGAATCGACAGGTCGAGTCGGTTCACGTTTCTTGACTTTAACTACAG